>CAZISP010000094.1:0-5542 GCA_964541955.1 uncultured Lachnospiraceae bacterium | reverse complement strand
GTGTCTTTTGAGCAAGTAGGTCTGCAAAGGTTTCCTCGTCGCTCTGTAAGAACATTGACATTCGCTTTAGTTCAAGCATTACCACTTGTTCTATTGCATCGGCTCGGATATAATGCCGTGTTTCGCAAGTTCCTCTCGTATCCACCTTGTAGTTGGAGCAACTGAAATACTGAATATCCTTGTTTATGGTGTTTACGGAACGCGCAGAAATCATCTTCTCCGTTGTCACTATCAATGCAATCGTTCAACAGCACACAGAATATGGATGGCCGATCTGTATTGACAAACGGCAATTTTGATGATACAATATGATGACATGCTACTAATAGTTATGCAATATTGACAAAAAAATATCGAAATTCATAGAAAGGTAGAAAATCAAATGTCTTTTTTCTTACGCGGCGTTCACACTCCTCACAGAAAAAACACCGCCGATCAGTCTGCCGCTCGCATGACCGGGATCAAATCGGTAACCCTGCCCATGCAGATGCACATCGGTGCCCCCGCATCGCCCGTCGTTAAGGTAGGCGACGCGGTTCAGATCGGCTCCCTTATAGCCGAGAGTGTCGGTGCTGTATCCTCTCCCATATATTCAAGCGTATCGGGCAAGGTGACAAAAATCTCTAATGTGCTCCTTTACAACGGAGGCACGGTCCCCGCCGTAACGATTGAATCGGACGGCGAAATGACACCGTGCGAAGCCCTGAAGGCACCCACCGTCACGAACCGTGACGAGCTGGTAGCCGCAATTCGCGACAGCGGCGTTGTGGGTCTTGGCGGCGCGGGCTTCCCAACTCACGTCAAATTCGACGTTGAGCCCGAGCGCATCGAGGAGCTTATCATAAACGGCGCCGAGTGCGAGCCCTACATCACAAGCGACTCCCTCACCATGACAGAACGCGCGGACGACATAGAATACGCTCTGCGCGCCATTACAGAGCATTTTAATATCAAGCGCGTTATCGTCGGCATCGAGAGCAACAAAAAGCGTGCTATCGAGTCCATGAAAGCAATGGCCGCCAAGATTGAGGGCGTTGAAGTAGCGGTGCTTCCAAGCAAATACCCCCAGGGCGGCGAAAAGGTGCTCGTATATCACACCACAAAGAAGGTGATACCCGCGGGCAAGCTGCCCATTGACGTCGGCTGCATCGTTTGCAACTGCACAACCGTTGCCGCTATCGGCGCTTATCTCAAGACGGGCATGCCTTTGGTTGAAAAGTGCATTACGGTTGACGGCGGCGCCGTTGCCAATCCTCAAAATATTATCGTTCCTGTAGGAACGCCCATCAGCGACGTATTTGACTTCTGCGGCGGTCTTAAAGCTCCCCCAAAAAAGGTTTTGTACGGCGGCCCCATGATGGGTGTTACCGTTCCCGATCTCAGTGCGCCCGTGCTCAAGACCACCAATGCAGTAATCGCCCTCTCGGCAAAGGAGGCAAAGCTGCCTAAAACCACCGCTTGTATACGTTGCGGCGCCTGCACCAACGCCTGTCCCTTCGGGCTTGCCGCCGCCGAGATACTGCTGGCATACAAGAAGAATGATACCGAAATGCTGAAAAAGCTGTCGGTAGACACTTGCATGCTCTGCGGATGCTGCAGCTTTATCTGCCCCGCAAACCGTCCGCTGGTGCAGACAAATACCCTCGCAAAGCAGAAGCTGCGTCAGGAAAGAGCAAAGGAGGCTACGAAAAATGGATAATATGCTTCACGTTTCCGCATCGCCGCACATTCACAGCGGCAGATCCACCACGTCTATCATGCGCGACGTTCTGATCGCGCTTCTTCCCGCAACGGCGGCAGGTGCCGTAATCTTCGGTCTGCGCGCTCTGCTTGTGGTTGCCGTTTGCGTTGCTTCCTGCGTGCTCCTTGAGGCACTCTACAATCTCATAATGAAAAAGGACCAGACAATAGGCGACCTGAGCGCGGCGGTCACGGGACTTCTCCTTGCACTCAACCTGCCCGCAAATATTCCTCTTTGGCAGTGCGTTGTAGGTTCTCTGTTCGCTATCATTTTAGTCAAGTGCCTGTTCGGCGGCATCGGCTGCAACCCGGTAAACCCCGCAATTACCGCGCGAGTTTTCATGCTTGTGGCATTCGGCAGCATGGCAACGGCGGCATTCCCCACAATAGTTGACACATCCGCGGGCGCAACGCCTCTTTCACTGATCGCACAGGGCAATACGCCAAGGCTTCTCGACCTGTTCCTGGGAACAACCGGCGGTGCTATCGGTGAGACCTGCGCTCCGGCGCTTCTCATCGGATTTATTTATCTTCTCGTCCGCCGCGTCATCACCTGGCACATTCCCGTAGCGTTCGTGGGCACGGTTTTCCTGCTCTCCTTCCTTCTTGAAGGCTTTGACGCTACAGGCGCGCTGTCCCTTATCCTCTCGGGCGGACTTCTCATCGGAGCTATCTTCATGGCGACCGATTATACAACCTCGCCCCCCACTCCCGCAGGAAAGCTCGTATTCGGTCTTGGCGCGGGTGTTCTGACGGTACTTATTCGCCACTACGGTATGTATCCCGAGGGAGTTTCCTTTGCAATCTTACTTATGAACATACTTACCCCATACGTCGAAAAGCTCACGGCATTCAAGGTCTTTGGAGGTAAGAAGAAATGAAAAAATCCTTAAAAAGTATTGTGGTGCTCGTCACCATCTGCGCCGTAGTTTCGATACTTATGGCGCTGACAAACTCTATCACGGCCCCCATCATTGCAGAAAGCCAGGCGGCAAACGCAAACGCGGCTCTGCTTGAAATACTCCCCGACGGCGGAAGCTTCGAGACCGTGGACGTAAGCTCCTATGAGCTTCCCTCAAGTGTCACCGAGGTCTATCGCGCCGAAAAGGGCGGATACGTTGTCAAAATGACCACGACCGGCTACGCTACGGGCATGGTTATCATGTGCGGCGTCGGCTCGGACGGCAATATCGTTGGTTCCAAGGTCATTTCCTCTGCCGAGACCCCCTCAATCGGCGGCGAGGCGGCTGAAACGTTTGCGGGCGCTATCGTCGGAAAGAACTCCGATGATATCGACACCGTTGATACCATCTCGGGCGCAACAAAAACCACCGCGGCTTACCGTGCGGCGGCAAAGGATGCCCTAAACACGGTCATTATCCTTGGCGGCGGCTCGGTTGACATTCGCACCGAGGAGGAAATTCTCCGCGACAATCTCTCCGCGGCTCTTGCGGCGGCAGATGGCGCGTTCACAAAGCACTTCTTCGTTGAAATCGTTGACGGCGTTGACGCCGTCTACACAGCGGACAACGGCGCAGGCTACGTTTGCGTTATCGGCGAGCAGTTTATCGGCATTGACGCAAACGGAAACGTTCTCACCGAGTGCTCCGAGGCTGAGGCTCTTGCGGCAAAAACAGCAACAGAGGTAATCGGCGCAACGACCATGACCGAAATCGACATCACCGCATACGAGGGCTTGCCCTCTCAGCTTATCAGCGCAAAGCTGACAGCTACGGGCAACTACGTCATTGAAATCAAGGGCGCAGGCTACGGCATCACGGGCGGCGACGAATATCACCCCTCATCGGGCGAATATATCGTTATCCGCGTTTCAATTACAGCCGACGGCAGAATTATCGACTGCCTCACGGTTTATCAGGCTGAGACGGAGGGAATCGGCTCGGTATGTGCCGAGGAATCCTTCTACGGTCAGTTTGACGGCAAAACAGAGGAGACCTACGAGGGCATCGACGCAATCGCCGGAGCTACTCTGACCACAAACGGCTACAAAAAGGCTATTCTCCGAGCCTTTGATTCGGTAAAAATTTTCGAGGAGGGCAATAAATAATGAAAAAGAACAGTTGTCTCTCTATAATGCTCAACGGTATCCTGAAGGAGAACCCAACTCTGGTGCTGATTCTCGGCACCTGTCCCACTCTGGCGACCACAACCAACGTTTTCGGCGCGTTTGGTCTAGGAATCGCCACTCTCATGGTTCTGATCTGCTCAAATATGCTGATCTCCATGCTCCGCCGCGTCATTCCCGACAGCGTGCGGATTCCCTGCTATATAGTTATCATCGCAGGCTTTGTAACGGTGGTTCAGATGCTCGTTCACGCATTCTTCCCCGCCCTTTACGATATGCTGGGCGTCTATCTGCCCCTGATCGTCGTCAACTGCATCATTTTAGGCCGCGCCGAAATGTTTGCAAGTAAGAATCCGGTTATAAAATCCGCCGTTGACGGTCTGGGAATGGGCATCGGCTTCACACTTGCCCTCTGCTCGATCGCCGCTATCCGCGAGGTGCTTGGTAACGCCAGCTTTGCGGGCATCGCCATTCCTTTCCTTGAAAGCTACAAGATAGAATTTCTTGTAAAGGCTCCCGGAGGCATGGTGGTCTACGGACTTATGATCGCCCTTGTCAGCATCATCACCTCAGGCAAAAGCCCCAAAAAGAAAGAATTTTCGTGCGCAGGATGTCCCGGCGCGAGCTTTTGCTCGAATTCCGGCAGCTGCAATCAGGTAAAGGAGGAAGCGTAAAATGGAAGGATTCAAGAGCCTTGTCGTTATACTTTTGTCCTCTGTGCTCGTAAACAACTACGTGCTTTCCCGCTTCCTTGGGATCTGCCCTTTCCTCGGCGTTTCAAAGAAGCTTGACCAGGCGGTGGGTATGGGCGTTTCCGTAACGGCGGTAATGCTTCTGGCAACTCTGGTTACCTGGCCCATTCAGCGCCTCGTCCTTGACCCTCTGGGTCTGGGATATCTCCAGACGATAGTATTCATACTTATCATCGCGTCGCTTGTGCAGATTCTTGAGATAATTCTGAAAAAGTTCTCTCCCGCTCTGCACCGCGGTCTTGGCGTTTACCTGCCCCTTATCACAACAAACTGCGCGGTTCTCGGCGTTGCCATCAACAACATCACCGACAACTATACCCTGATCGAATCTCTTTTCAGCTCTCTCGGCTGCGGACTCGGCTTCCTGCTCGCCATGGTTCTGTTCTCGGGTCTGCGCTCAAAAATCGACGAATCGGAGGTGCCCGTTCATTTCCGCGGAGTTGCCATCACGCTGATCGCCGCCTCCTTCCTCTCCCTTGCCTTCATGGGACTGGGCGGAATCGTAGAAAATATCTTTAAGTAAGGAGGAGACTGATATGTTAAGTGATGTTTTAGTCGCCTTTGCGGTCGTAGTATCGGTCGGCCTCTTTTTCGGAATACTTCTTGCGGTTATGGTTTACCTGTTCGGCGTGAAGGAAGACGAGACAAAGGAGAAATTAAGAGAAATCCTCCCCGGCATCAACTGCGGTGCCTGTGGATTTAAGGGCTGCAGCGACTACGCGGAGGCAATGTCAAAGGGTGAGGCAAAGCCCAATCTCTGTATCCCCGGTGCCGCCGACGTGGCGAAAGAGCTGGGAGAGATTCTGGGCGTTGAGGCAGAGAAGCCCAAGGACATGGTTGCTTTCGTTCACTGCAACGGCACCTGCGATGCCGCAGTCGACAAGGCTGTATACGAGGGCATAACCACCTGCCGTGCCCGCTCCATGATATACGGCGGCCCCAAGGGTTGCTCATACGGCTGTCT
>CAZISP010000093.1:0-5551 GCA_964541955.1 uncultured Lachnospiraceae bacterium | reverse complement strand
ATTGCCGCCGCGTCAATTCTCGCAAAGGTTGCAAGAGACAGGATTTGCATCGAGCTTGACCGAGAATATCCGCAATACGGCATCGAAAAGCACAAGGGCTACGGCACCAAAGCCCACATGGACGCACTTCGCGAGCACGGCCCCTCACCTATACACAGAAAAAAGTTCATCAGATTTTTAGACGATGATAAATCATAAAAACGGCAAAACAGGCGAGGAAATTGCCGCTGAGTTTTTTGAGGCCAATGGATACACCGTTCTTGAGCGCAATTACAGAGCCGGACACCTTGAGACCGATCTGATCGTTGAAAACGCCGAATCGGTAGCATTCGTGGAGGTCAAAACCCGCACCGACAGCAAAACTGCGCTGAAATACGGCTCTCCTCGCATGGCAGTGAACCGCGCAAAGCAGGAAAGGCTTATTTCAGCGGCAAAAATATACCTTTCACAGCATAAGATATCAAAGAAGCCGAGAATGGACGTCCTTGAAATATACCTTGACACCCTCGGAAAATTCAAGAAAATGACCTACATCAGAAACGCGTTCGGACAAAGGAGTGAGAGTAAATGAAATACTTCGATCTTCACTGTGACACGGCAACAGAGACGTTCAGGAAAGGCACTTCCCTGTCCTCAAACGATTTCCACGTATCTCTTGACCGTCTGGGAGAAATCGAAAAATACACTCAGATTATGGCTGTTTTCAGTCGCGAGGACGGCTCGGACGAGGAATGCTTTGAAGAATTCAAGCAGGTTATTGAATATCACAAATCCGAGAAAAACATAACGCAGATCACAAGCGGAAACGCGCTTGATAACAACGCGCGCTCCTACATATGGGCTGTTGAGGATGCAAGAATCCTTTGCGGAGAGCTTTCGCATATCGATCACCTCTATGACTGCGGTGTTCGCGTCATAACCCCCGTTTGGGGCGGTGAAACGATCATAGGGGGAGCATTTGACACAAATAAGGGCTTGACCGAGTTTGGCTCGGCGGCGGTGTCCGCTTTCCTTGAAAAAGAAATCATTCCCGACATATCTCATTCATCGATCGAAACGGCAAATGAAATATTTGAGCTTGCCGAGAGGGCAAAAATGCCCGTTATCGCTTCTCATTCATGTGCGTATTCGGTGCGCAATCATCCGAGAAATCTCAGAGACTGTCAGTTTGATCGCATCCGGGAAACGGGTGGGATCGTAGGTCTCAGCTTCTGCGCGTACCACCTGTCCGACAAGAAAAAAGGCGAATGCACCGTGGACGACATAATGAAGCACATAAACCACTATCTTTCCCTTGGCGGCGAGGATCTTCTTTGTATCGGCGCGGATTTTGACGGCGCGGGAATGCCGCAAGGTATTGACGGAATCCAAAGCATTCCCGATCTTTACAGGCGCGTTGAAGCCGAGCACGGCAAAGCGCTCGCCGACAAGATATTTTATGAAAACGCATATAATTTCTTCAAAAAACATTTGAAATAATTTACCCCGAAAGGACATGCAAAAATGAAGTACATCAGCACAAGAACGTTAAATTCGGAAAAGATCGAATCTGCCCAGGCTATAAAGCAGGGTCTGGCAAACGACGGCGGACTTTTTGTGCCCGACGCTATGCCTTCTCTTACAGAGAATGACATCAAAGTGCTCTGCTCGAAGAGCTATCCCGAGAGAGCGGCGTACATTCTTTCCCTTTTCCTCACGGATTACACCTATGACGAGCTCCTCTGTGACTGCAAGGCAGCATACAGCGAGACCTCCTTTGTGGGCGGCGCGGCACCTCTGGTAAACATACATGATAACCTCTATTCTCTCGAGCTTTGGCACGGTCCTACGGCGGCGTTCAAGGATATGGCGCTCCAGATCATGCCCCGTCTCCTTTCCCGCGCACTTGTAAAGACGGGCGAGGACAGAACTGCGCTCATTCTCGTTGCAACTTCGGGCGACACGGGCAAGGCGGCTCTTGAGGGCTACAAGGACATTGACAAGATCAAAATGATGGTGTTCTACCCTGTCAACGGTGTCAGCCGTGTGCAAAAGCTTCAGATGGCAACACAAACAGGCTCAAACGTAAACGTTTGCGCTATTAACGGCAATTTTGACGATGCCCAGAGCAACGTGAAGAAGATATTCGGCAACGCAGACGTCACAAAGAAGCTGGACGAAAGCGGCTATTTCTTCTCCAGCGCCAATTCTATCAACTGGGGCAGACTCGTTCCTCAGGTAGTGTACTATGTATCCGCTTACTGCGATCTTATCAATATGGGTAAGATCAAAATGGGCGACAAGATCAATTTCTGCGTTCCCACGGGCAACTTCGGCAATATTTTTGCCGCATATATCGCGCGTGAAATGGGACTTCCCATAAACCGTCTTATTTGTGCATCAAACAAGAACAACGTTCTCACCGACTTCCTTGAAACAGGAACCTACGACAGAAACCGTCAGTTCCACCTCACCATGTCCCCCTCAATGGATATTCTCATCTCCAGCAACCTTGAAAGACTTCTCTTCTTTGCCGCAGGTGCCGAGAAAAACATCGAATATATGAACTCTCTTGCAAAGGACGGCAAATATACAATTGACGCCGAGACAAAGGCAAAGATCGACAATGTTTTCAGCGGCTTCTACACAGACGAGGAAAAGACCGCTCAGACTATCAAGACCGTTTTCGACAAGTACGGATATCTTTGTGACACGCACACTGCCGTTGCGGTTAATTCTGCCGAGGAATATATGGCAAAGACGGGTGACGGACTTGTGACCGTGGTCGATTCCACTGCAAGCCCCTACAAGTTTGCGGCTGATGTTTACACGTCTCTCGGACAGGACGTTCCCGCAGACCCGCTTGACGCACTCGACGCCCTTTCCGCGTATTCAAAGACCGAGATCGCATATCCCCTCCGTGGTCTTGGTCAGAGACCTGTTCGCTTCACCGACGTTTGCGACCCCGACGATATGGCAGATAAGGTTCTGGAATTTATCAAGTAAAAAAGTTGGGGTGTCGCCTCTGCAACACCCCGATTTTTATCAGCCCTTCATTTTGAAGGTTGCACAGATCGTGTCTGCGGAAGACGTTGCCGCAGAAGGACCTACGTTGATCTTCTCTGCCGTGCAATAGCAGCTTCCGTCATGATGAACGCAGTTTTTAACGTCACAGCTGATACCCTCGTTGTGGTGCTTGATGGTACAATCGTTACCGTTGCAGTTTGACATAGTTTTATTTCTCACTTTCCGCTCTTTTGAGCAAATATAGTTTAACCGTTTTGAAAATTTTTATACGAAAGAAGGTGCGCCGTGTCTCTGTACGTTTTATCCGACCTGCATTTATCCACGTCTGACGTAACTAACAAGTCAATGGAGGTTTTCGGAAATTCATGGGCAGATTATGTGAACAAAATTGAAAAATATTGGCGCGCCGTTGTGGACGAAGAGGACACGGTGGTAATCCCGGGCGACATTTCCTGGGCTATGACAATGGAAGAAGGGCTCAGCGACTTCAAATTCATCGATTCCCTGCCCGGTCGTAAGATTTTGGGCAAGGGCAACCACGATTTTTGGTGGTCCACCATGACCAAGATCAAGAATTTCTTTGAAGAAAACGACATAAAGACCATCGACATTCTCTACAACAACGCATTTTGCGTCGATGAGTTCATTGTTGCGGGAACTCGCGGCTGGTTTTACGATCAATACAAGCAGAACGTCATAAATGAGACGGATTTTGAGAAGGTCGTGGCAAGAGAGGCTATGCGCCTTGAGCTTAGTCTCGCAGAAGCCGAAAAAATAAACGACGGAAGCCGTGAGATACTCGCTTTTCTGCACTTCCCTCCCGTTTGGAGCGGATTTGAATGCAGACCAATCCTTGACAAGCTAAAGGAGCACAACGTGAGACGCTGTTATTTCGGGCACATTCACGGAAACTATTTTGCGCCCAAGGTAACGAGCTTTGAGGGGATTGACTTTGTTCTCACGTCCGCCGATTTCCTGAAATTCGCGCCTATGCCCGTTTTCTCGGATTTTTGAACCTTTTATTTCCGTTTTTTTCTTCAAAACCCTTGACATTTCGGATAAAGATATGTAAAATATATAAGAATGTAATTTTTTCATTTCTATGGAGGAACTTAAAAAATGAGTGTTACAAAAAAGGAACTTATCGAGACTAATAAATATGAACTTGAGTTCTCGGTTGAAAAGTCCGTATTCGATGCCGCAGTTGATAAGGCTTACAAGAAGGCCGTAAAGAATATCAACGTTCCCGGCTTCCGCCGTGGCAAAGCCCCCAAGTCCGTTATCGAAAAGATGTACGGTACAGGCGTTTTCTATGAGGACGCTATCAACGATATTATCCCTACAGCTTATCCCGAGGCTATCAAGGAAGCAGAGCTTGAGGTTGTTGGTCAGCCCGAGTTCGACATCGTTTCCATTGATGAAAACGGCATCGTTCTCAAGGCTGTCGTTTTCGTAAAGCCCGAGGTTGAGATCAAGGATTATCTTGGTATCGAGGTAACAAAGACAGTCGTTCCCGTAACAGACGAGGAAATCGACCGCGAAATCCAGACTGTTCGTGAGAGAAACGCAAGAGAGACCGAGATTACAGATCGCGCGGCTGAAATAGGCGACACGGTTGTATTCGATTTTGACGGATATGTTGACGATAAGCAGTTTGACGGCGGCAAGGCTGAAAACCACAGACTGAAGCTTGGCTCCGGTCAGTTTATCCCCGGCTTTGAGGAGCAGGTTGCAGGCAAGAGCATCGGCGAGGCATTTGACGTAAACGTCAAGTTCCCTGCTGACTACCACGCAAAGGAGCTTGCTGATAAGGACGCTGTTTTCAAGTGCCTTATCCACTCCATCACTCGCGAAGAGCTCCCCGAGCTTGACGACGAGTTTGCAAAGGACGTTTCCGAATTCGATACCCTTGATGAATATAAGGCAAGCATCAAGGCAAAGATTGAAGAGAGACATTCCAAGGCTTCCGATAAAGAAGTTGAGGATCAGCTTATGACTGCTCTTCGTGAGAAGCTCGTTGCAGAGATTCCCGAGTGCATGTACGAGGCTGAAACGGAAAACTTCGTTCGCGATTACGATAACAACCTGAGAATGCAGGGGCTTGACCTTGCTACCTACTTCAAGTATACAGGCATGACTCTTGAAAAGTTCCGCGAGCAGATGAGACCCAACGCCGAGCTTCAGGTTAAGACTCGTCTCGCCCTTGAGAAGATCGCTGAGCTTGAGGGTATCGTTGCTTCCGAAGAGGACATCAACGAGGAGTACGAGACGATCGCTAAGGCTTACAACGTAACTGCTGAGCAGGCAAAAGAGGCTATTCCCGCCGACATGATCGAAAAGGACATGAAGGTAAAGAAGGCTGTCGAGCTTGTAAAGGAAAAGGCAGTTGTAACCGAGAAGGCTCCCGAGGCTGATTCAAAGGAAGAAGCTCCCAAGCCCAAGAGAACAAGAAAGAAGAAGGTTGAAGCTCCTGCAGAGGAAGCACCCGCAGAGGAAGCACCCGCGGAGGAAGCTAAGCCCGAAGAATAATATTAAATGAAAATTG
>CAZISP010000092.1:0-5569 GCA_964541955.1 uncultured Lachnospiraceae bacterium | reverse complement strand
AGGAAACGGCTATGAAGATGCTGAAATCCAAGCTCATGGAGATCAAGATCCGTGAGAATCTCGAAAAGATCGAGGACATTAAGGGCAACAAGACCAACATTGAGTGGGGCGCGCAGATCCGCTCATACGTTTTCATGCCTTACACTCTGGCAAAGGACACGAGAACGGGCTTTGAAAACGGCAACATCGATGCCGTAATGGACGGCGACATCGATGGATTTATCAATGCATACCTGAAAGCTTTAAGCGCAGGTGAGATAAAGTAAATATTCATTATTTTCGGTCAACTTCGGGAGGTTGCAATGAAAAGCTTTGATATAAGTACCGGATTTGAGAATGACACGGCGTATCTGTATCGGGGTGACTCACTCAGGGTGAGTCTTTGCAACACGGTGAGGTTGACCGAAAAAATTTATAGGGCGACCTATCCGTCAAAGAAGGATTGGCTTGATACGGCCATATACTTAAAGGGACTTTCAAACGTAACCCTTGATTTCGGCGGCGCGACCCTCTACCTTTGTGACGATACCATACAGCCCTTTGTCCTTGACGAGTGTGATAACGTGACCATCAAAAACGTGGTTGTGGAATACGAACGCTCGCAGATGGACGAGATAGATATAATCGACGTTCGTGACGGCGAGATATGGCTTCGGCAGACCGAAAAGCAAAAACGTCATTTTCCTTTGAAGGTAAAGGACGGACGTCTCGTACCCGTGGCGGGCGACACAGAATATTACGATGCCTTCTCCGAGCCTCATTTCTTTAATATGTACGACCGTGAAACCCTTGAATCCTGTGGGTGGAGCCTTGTTAGAATAGGACGCGATCTTCCACAGATTCCGCACGAGCAGTTTCCTTTCAAATATTACGGGCTTGAGGCAGAGCAGAGGGGCGATTTCATTGTTCTTTCGGGTGAGATTCCACCAAATATCGTCTCTGACGTTACAAGTGCCCAAACTCACTCGGCGCGTGACCTTAATTCTTGCTTTATTATTCGCTCAAAAAACACTCGCCTTGAAAATTTCCGTGTTCTGAACGGCGGCGGAATGGGCGTTATGGGAATGTATTCCGAGAATATCACGCTGGACGGACTGAAATACTTTTTTGACGACCGCTCTCACGGTATCGCCACAAACGCGGCGGACGCGCTTCATCTCATATCCTGCTTTGGACGTGTTGAGATAGTGAACAGTATTTTTGAGGGCATGAAGGACGACGCGCTGAATATTCACGGAAATTATTATACTGTTGATGGTGTCGAGGGTAACGTAATTCACGCCCGACTTAAAACCGACGTGCAGAAGGACCCTGCCGTGAACGCTTGGTTCAAGATGCTCGGTGAAGGTGACAAAATCGCCCTGTATGAGGGCGCAACGATGATAGAAAAGCAGACCCTTGAGGTGGAAAAAGTCAATGTAACAAGCGACTTTTCCCTTGACCTGACCGTCCGCGGCGATACCTCCATGCTATGCCCGGGCGATACAATAGAAAACCTTTCAATACAGGCCGGTCTGCACATAAAGAACTGCCGTTTCGGAAAGGCTTCCACTCACCTGCGCCTTCAGACGCGGGGAAAGATACTTATAGAGGACTGCGAATGCGCGCTCAAGGTGCTTTTGCCGGGCGATAAGACCTATTGGTATGAGGCAAGCCCCGTGACGGATCTGACAATAAGAAATTGCACTTTTAAGGGCAAAAACGCTTGCATCTGGGCGCACCCTAAGTTTGAAAAAACCGAACAGGCGCCTTTCTACCATTCGGGAATAAAGGTGATAAACAACACCTTTGATTCGGAGGGTGCCCTTGATCTGGCAGACTGCCGCGACGTACTTTTCGAGGGAAATACAAACTCGGCGGGATTGCCTTTCAAAAATATTCTGACTGATTGTAACGACTAAAAAAACACCCCCACGGGGTGTTTTTTTATAGATTAAAGGTCTTTATGGCTTTGATGGCTGTTCCGCTCTCATACTCGAAAACCTCGCCCAGAGCGAAAAATTCGCCCCTCTCGTTGCAGATGCGAACTCTTTCGCCGAGAGCAAAATCGGTTTTGATTTTCTTTTGATAAATTTCGCAACCGCTTCGGCAGAGCTTTTCAAAAAATGCGGGAAGTCTGACCTCGCCAAGAGCAGCAAACAGCACTTCGGTGGGAATGAGCAGGGAAGCCCGCTCTTCTGCCGTCATGCTCTCAAGCTGTTCTATGGTGTAGCTCTTTTCAATGGGAAAGCCGCCCGTTTCGGTCCTGCAAAGGGTAGCCATGGTGCCGCCGCACCCGAGACGCTCACCGATGTCGGCGCAAAGGGTGCGGATGTACGTGCCGCCCGAGCAATGAACGTCAAGCGTGTAGTCGCTTTCGTTTATCGGCGCACATTCAATGGAGAAAATCTCGATGGGGCGAGCTTGCCTTTCAACTGTTATCCCTTGCCTTGCAAGGTCAAGGAGCTTTTTGCCCCCCACCTTCAGCGCACTGTACATGGGCGGGACTTGCTCAATTTTTTCCACGAACTCACGGCAAACGCGCTTGACCTCCTCGCTTGAGGGAAGCTCGCCGTCATGTTCTCTTAAGACCTCGCCCGTCACGTCCTGGGTATCGGTTTCAAGCCCGAGACGCAGAGTGGCGCGGTATTTTTTGCTGTCTGTTGCCAGATATTCCGCAGCCTTTGCCGCACGTCCGATGAGAACTACCAGAACTCCCTCTGCCATGGGGTCGAGGGTTCCTGTGTGTCCCACCTTTTTCGTGCCGTAAAGTCGGCGAATTTTATTTACTATGTCATGAGACGTGGGACCCTTGTGCTTGTTTACCACAAGCACGCCGTCTGCCTCACGGATAAATTCACTCATATTATAATGTCCTTCAAGCTTCTTTTGGGAACGTGGTGCAGGTTGTTCTCATCGCGATAATAGCCGACCTCGCCGTTCTTGGCCATTTCAAGAGCGATAGTCTCGTCGGGCTTGCCCAGCGCCAAAATGAGGTTTGGCAGATACTGCTCATCAATTCCCATAGTCTCTCTCACGATATCGGGGTTGAAAGCCCCCAGCATACAGCCGCCGTAGCCCATCTCCGCGGCGCGGAGCATAATTGTTTGCGCGCAGATTCCTATGTCGCGGAGAGCAGTCTCTTTTGCCTTGCACAGCTCGGTGTCAATGCAGATTATAATGAAAGCGCAAGGCTCGTGCCCGTCGGGCGGGAATTTTTGTCCCTTGAGTCTGCCTGCCCAAGCGGTAAGAGGAAGAAGCTTTTTTGCGTCTTCATCTACACAGATGCGGTATTTCAGCGGCTGAAGGTTAACAGCCGAGGGGGTGCAACGGGCGCAGTCTATCATTTCGCGCAGATCACCCACTTTGATCTTCTCGGACGCATCAAAGCTTCTGTAGCTGCGGTTTTTCAGCACCAGTGAGCGCACAACGCTTTCCTCACGCAAAGGCTTGAGACCCGCAGGGAAGCGAACGTGTGCCGAGAAGATGTTCTGTCCCTTTGAGGAAAAATTGCGCTCGTATTCGGTCATTACGTTGTTTTCGGCAATTTCTGTTCCCGAATGGTGTAGATCGCGTGTTTCCCAGACTATATCAAGCCCGAATTCACGGAATTCCTCAAGGCTGAAATCGAACAGTCCCTCGTTGTCGGTCTTGAATATAAGCATACCGTCCTCGCGGAGCAGTCCTCTGTATATTTCAAGGAATCCTCTGTGTGTCAGGCGGCGCTTTGCGTGACCGCTTTTGGGCCAGGGGTCGCAGAAATTTATGTAGATTCTTTCAAGCGAGCGAGGCGGGAAGTAGGAGGTGAGATTTTTTGCGTCTCCTATAATGAAACGAAGATTGTCGGGACGCTCATCTTCGGTGGCGGTCGCTTTTTCAAGGGCGGTTACCGCAACGTCTGCGACCTTTTCCATGGCGATAAAATTCACGTCCGCGTATTTTTTTGCCATTCCCACGGAAAAATCACCCTTGCCGCAACCGATTTCAAGGCAGATAGGGCGGTTTTCCGAGAATACTACGCCGGGGTCACGTGCCAAAACCGTGGGATTTTCTATCAAAAGACGGGAGCAGGAAAGAATTCTTTCCTCTCCGTGCTTCTTTTTTCTCACTCTCATATTGCTTTTTTCTCCTTAATCTGCTATAATGTAATGTGTATAGGTATATTATAACACGTTTTTTTAAGATATTAAAGTCCTTTACCGATTTTTTTGAAAGGAATTTTGAAAATAATGAAAAAAGTCGATTTTCTCGACCTTGTTTGTGCCGAGTTGGTGCGCGTGGGCGTTGAGGATGCCGAAATCAGAATACAGAGACAAAATATAGACCGTTATCTTACAAGCATGGGCGTAGGCGAGGACTCTCCCGCTCTCGACGGGGAAAACCCCGCCGCCTTTGCGAAGCTTATATGCGGTAATATTGCAAAAAAACAGAGCGCGGCGGCTCATGCCGCCACTCCCGAGCCACAGACAGCACCTGCAGCCGCAGAAATGAACGATTTTGCGGAGGAGATGCCAAATGTAGAGACGGTTGAAGAAATCGCCCCTGCCGCTTCCGCTGTTCAGCCCGTGTATGATGAGATCGCTTCTTCCGACGCTGTTGCGGAGGACGTTAAGATATTCAACGGAAGCCATGCGGACGATGAACCTGTTTTTGAAGCCCCACTGTCCGTTTCCGCCGAAACAGAGCCGTCATTTGAGGATGCCCGTGGGCAAACCGCTCCCGAAGCGCCGATCTTTGAGGAGGATGTATCGGACGTATTTGACGTCGGCTATGCCGAGACGGCGTATTCGCCCCCCGATACATATGAGGGAAACCCTGTGGATGAACAGCGCGCCTTTAGCAACGAGCATGCCGAATATTCCCCTGAGGATAACGTGTCGGAGGAGACCCCGTATTACGAGGAAGCGGACACGGAATACGTTTCTGCTTCCGAGCACTCAAACGGAACTATTGAATTTAACGTTCCGAAAGTCAAAAAGAAAAACGCTGTTTCAAATGAAGGAGAGCTTGAGGCGGAGGAGGATTATTTCGAGAAAAACGATGACGAGGATTACGTGCCCTCGGGCAATCCCGCACTTTTCTGGGTGCTCGTTGTTCTGACCTCGTTTTTGTGGATTCCCCTTCTGGTGGCATTTGCGGCAGGCGTTGGTTTGGGATTTGTTTTCATGCTCATATTCGAGGCTCTGTACGTGCCTTCGATCGTGGCAATAATCATCGGCGGCTCCGCCGTCTCCTTTGCCGAGCTTATTTACAGCATCATTAGATTTGCCGGAAAAAATCCCGCCGTTGCATTCTTTGAGCTGGGGCTTGGTCTGCTTGTGGCGGCGCTCACCGTCGGACTTCCGACCGTCATGTATTACCTTGGCGTCAGCGTTTTCCCCGGGTGGATAAAAAATTACGGTAGGAACGTTAAACGGCTGATGCGAAAGCTTCGTCGTGTTTACAGAAAACTGAAAGGAGCATGCAGCATATGAGCGCAAAGAAAAACAAAAAGCAAAAGCACCGCATTAAGGTCAAAAAACTGCTCATAACCTCTGCTATACTCTTTGCCCTGGGACTTGCTCTGTGTATTACGGGTGCCATCGTTGCA
>CAZISP010000091.1:0-5586 GCA_964541955.1 uncultured Lachnospiraceae bacterium | reverse complement strand
CAGACAGCCGAAGGGCTGAGTGCAGACGATATTTTTCACACCGCTGTGAGCAAGCTCAAGCATTTCTGCCGTGAGAAGCCAGCCCTCTCCCATCTTGACGCCCTGGCTGATGTAATCGTTCGCCAAATCCACCGTCTCCTCAAAGGGGGTCATGGGAGTAAAGTCGGAATTTTCCTTTACGATGCGGATAATGTCGTTCTTTTTGCCGCAGAGGAACTTGTATGCTATCTTGTATATCAAATATTTTCCGAATGATCTGCCGTAGAGCTTGTAGTCCATTATGTTGTTGTACACCGAATACAGACAGAAGTCGACAAGCCCCGGAACCGTTACCTCGGCACCCTCGGAGATCAGAAAATCTTCGAGAGTGTTGTTGCCGAGAGGCGAATATTTAACGTAGATCTCCCCTACCACGCCCACCTTCACGGCAGGGCGTTTTTTCATCTCAATCGCGGCAAAGTCCTTGACTATCTGCTCGTAGTTTTCCTTCACCTTGCTGTATTTTATCTTGCCGCCCGCACCAAGCTCGTGTCCAAGCTTTCTCTGCCACTTCTTCATGAGGGCCTCGGACGCCCCCTTTTCCACCTCATACGGCTTGCACTGGTTTGCAAGGGACATCATAAGGTCGCCGTAAAGAACGCCGTACATCATTCCGTGAAGCTTTTTGATATCAAGCACGAAGCCCGGATGCTTTTCAAGCCCTGCCAGACTGAAGGAAATTACGGGAACGTGCCCAAACCCCGCCCTCTCCAGTGCCTTCCGGAGCAACGGTACGTAATTTGACGCACGGCAACCTCCTCCCGACTGGAACAGCATGAGCGCCACCCTGTGGGAGTCGTACCTTCCGCTTTTGAGCGCAGAAATAAACTGTCCGATAACGAGAACTGCAGGATAGCAGGTGTCGTTGTGAACGTATTTGAGACCCGTTTCAGCCACCTCTCTGCCGCTGTCGGTCAGGATCTCAACGTTGTAACCGTAGGTGCTGAGAACGCTGCCGATAAAGGAGAAGTGAATGGGAAGCATGGTGGGAATAAGTATTTTGTGGGTCTTTATCATTTTTTCCGTGAAAGGAATATAGTCTTGCTCCATCATTTTCCCTCCTTTTCTTCAAGAGTTCCAAGCAAGCTGCGCAGACGGATCTTTACAGCGCCGAGATTGGTTATTTCGTCAATTTTTATCTGGGTGTAGAAGCGGCCTCTTTTCTCGAGAATGCTTCTCACCTCGTCGGTCGTGATAGCGTCAACGCCGCAGCCAAAGGACACAAGCTGAACAAGCTCTGTGTCGGGATTTGCCGCCGCAAAATGCGCCGCGCGGTAGAGACGGGCGTGGAAGGTCCACTGGTTGAGCACCTTGGTCTTTTGAAAGGGCGACAGGTGCGCCACGCTGTCCTCGCTGACAACCACGAAGCCAAGGGACGTCGCCAGCTTGTCTATTCCGTGACCGATTTCGGGGTCAATGTGATAAGGTCTGCCCGCAAGCACCATTATCCTCTTGCCGTTTTCACGTGCGAATTTGATGGCGCGTTCGCCCTCGGCTCGCAGGTCGGAAACGTATTTGTCATATTCGGCAAAGCCTGCCGCCACCGCTCTTTTCAGCTCGCCGCGACCGATGGTCGGGTCAATTTTGTGCAGACAAGGATACAGGGTGCGTACAAGCGCCGCCTGACTGTTTATGTTAAGATAGGGATAGATAAACCTTGCGTTTTTGAGGCTGTCCATGTTGCCGCGAAGAAGCTCCGCGTAGTAAGCAACAACGGGGCAATTGTAATGATTGGTGCCCGCGCCCTCGTCTACGTTGTAGGTAAGTGAGGGATAGAAAATCAGGTCAACTCCCTCCGAGAGCAGCTCCTCAATATGACCGTGCATTATCTTTGCGGGGTAGCACGCTGTGTCGGAGGGAATGGAGAACTGTCCCTTCTCATAGGTACGGCGGGTAGACAGCTTGGTTGTTACCGTCTCAAAGCCCAGCGACGTGAAAAGTCCGTGCCACAACGGTGCCAGCTCGTACATGCCGAGAGCCATGGGAAGTCCTATCTTGCCACGCTTTCCCTCTTTTGCATCAAAGGAGGAGAAAATATTTCTCTTATATTCGTGAAGATTGGGAAGAGACTGCGCGTTTTTCAGTCCAAGCCCCTTCTCGCACTGGTTGCCCGATATGAATTTCTCGTCGCCGCCAAAGCTGTTCACAGTCAGGTGGCAATGGTTCGCGCAACCGCCGCAGACGGCTGTTTTCGACGTATGTACGAATCTCTCCAGCTCGTCCGAGGACAAAAGCGTGGATTTTGTGCAGCGCATGGAATAAAGCGCCGCGCCGTACGCACCCATAAGCCCTGCAATTGCAGGACGGATAACGTCGGCACCGAGTTCTGTTTCAAATGCACGTAAAACCGCGTCGTTGAGGAAGGTGCCGCCCTGCACCACGATGTTCTCACCAAGATCCTTGGGCGAAGCGGCGCGGATAACCTTGTATATGGCGTTCTTCACAACGCTGACGGAAAGTCCCGCCGAAATGTCCTCAACGGTTGCGCCGTCCTTTTGGGACTGCTTTACCGAGGAGTTCATAAAGACCGTACACCGCGAGCCGAGATTTACGGGATTGCTCGCCCAGATGCCAAGCTGAGCAAATTCTTTCACCTCGTAGCCCATTGACCGCGCAAAGGTCTCGATAAAGGAGCCGCAGCCCGATGAGCAAGCCTCGTTGAGCATTATGGAATCAATGGCACCGCCGCGAATCTTGAAGCATTTTATGTCCTGCCCGCCGATGTCGAGAATAAAATCAACGTTCGGGCGGAAATATTTGGCCGCCGTATAGTGAGCGATTGTTTCAACGATGCCGATATCGACCTTGAACGCGTTCTTTATCAGCTCCTCGCCGTAGCCTGTGGATGCCGAGCCGCAGATTTCAATTTTGTCGCCGCAAAGTTTGCGTATCTTCTCAAGCTCCGACTTGACGATCTCAACGGGATTGCCCTTGTTTGAGTTGTAGAAAGAATAGAGAATCTTTTTGTTCTCGGATATAAGAACCAGCTTGGTGGTGGTGCTTCCGCAGTCGATTCCGAGCCACGCCTTGCCCGAATAGGCCGCAATGTCCTCTTCCTCAACGCTCGCCAGCTCGTGCCGTGCCTTGAAGGCATCGTATTCCATAGTGCTGCCGAACAGGGGAGGCAGTCTGTCCGCACTCGCCTGCATACGGCAGGAGCGTATCTTCTCGGCAAGCGAGTCCGCCGTGAAATGCTTCTCCGTGCCCCTTGAATGAAGTGCCGCGCCCATGGCAACGGCAAATCTGCCGTAGCGGGGGAAGATCGCGTGCTCGTCGTCCAGGTTCAGAGTCTCCTTAAAGCGGATTTGAAGTCCTTTGCAGTAGTAGAGCGGGCCGCCGAGAAAGAGCACCTTTCCCGTTATCCTTCTGCCCTGCGCGAGACCTGCGATGGTCTGATTTACCACCGCCTGATATATACTTGCCGCAACGTCGCTCTTGGACGCGCCCTGATTTAACAGCGGCTGGACGTCGGTTTTGGCGAAAACTCCGCAACGGGATGCTATGGGATAGATTTTGGTCGCCTTCAGGCTCTCCTCGTCCATCTCGTCCACGGTCATGTTGAGAAGCACCGCCATCTGGTCGATAAACGCGCCCGTACCGCCCGCGCAGGTTCCGTTCATGCGCTCGTCGATGCCGCCGTCAAAGAAAATGACCTTTGCGTCCTCGCCGCCAAGCTCAATAACCGTTCCCGTGTCGGGCTCAAACTCCTTTACCGCCTCGCCCGTGGCATAGACCTCCTGAATAAAGGGAAGCTCCGCCGCCTGGGCGACACCCAGCCCCGCAGAGCCGGAAACGGCTACCGTAAAGCCGGCGTCTCCCACCTTCTCTGCAAGTTCGCGAAGAATTTCGACCGTCTTCTCACGCACCTTTGACAGGTGTCTCTCGTATTTTTCAAAAATTACCTCGTCGCCGTCGATAAGAACCACCTTGGTAGTGGTCGAGCCTATATCGATTCCCAACGCCATATTTTTAAGATTCATTCTTTCCTCTCAATCTGTCGGCGGAAGCCGCCACATGCGGATAATTCCGCATGAAAAAAATCTTCGATTGTAGCGTATATTCTCTGACATTATATCACAAAATACAACTTCTTTCAATAGATAAAGAAAGCGAATTTTGTAAACAAACATCGGCATTTTTACAAAAGATGTACAAAAAAACCATACTCTTGAACAAAAAACGACCGATTTCAAAACAATTTCGGAATAATTTTGACTTTTTCTTTTGTGCGTATAGGCTCTTTTGAGCAGGGAGGGCGAGGTCACCGTCCCCCTGTTTTTCGAAAGGCGGTGCAAAAGCAACCCTCAAATACATAAACGATATTGCGGTGGTCTTCCGGGCATATCCGCTGACATGGGCAATCGGCTCGATCATCTTTCTCTTTTACTTCCTTAAAGCCGACCGGATATACAGCTTTAACCGGAAAGAATAGAGAACGGTTGAGAGAAAAAGCATAAACAAAAAGGACGGCATGCCGTCCTTTTTTGTTTCAATAACCGTTATTTTTTCGGCTTTCCCTTAAATATCAACGCCGCAAGGTAGCCAAAGCACAGAGCGGCGGCAGTTCCCCCCGCCGCGGCGGTGAGCCCGCCCGTCAAAGCACCAAGCAAGCCTCTCTCGTCAACCGCTTCGCGCACTCCCTTTGACACAAGGTAGCCAAAGCCCGTCAAGGGTGTCGCCGCGCCTGCCCCCGCAAGGTCAAGAAGCGGTTTATAGAGCCCCACGGCACCTAAAACAACGCCCGCCACAACGTAGGTCACCAATATCCTGGCGGGGGTCAGATTGGTCTTGTCTATCAGTATCTGCGCGATGATGCAGAGCAGTCCACCCACAAAAAACGCCCAGATATACTCGGATATATCTCCCATTTTGTCAATTCCTTTCGCTTTCTATTCTCAGAAGATGAGCAATTCCGGGGATCGCCAACCCCTGCTTTATGCTGTCGGGGTTCATGAGCGCCCCCGTTCCCATTATCAGCATATTTTTTATCTCGCCCGATTCAACCTTGGGCAAAAGACAGGACGCCAGCACCACCGCGCAACAGCCGCAGCCCGAGCCCCCCGCATGCATATCCTGCCCCTCTCTGTCGTATATCATCATGCCGCAGTCGGTCAGTCTCTCGTCGGTCTCGTAGCCCTCAATGGCGAGCAGGTCTCGCAAGATCGAATGACCCTCAAAGCCAAGGTCGCCCGTGACGATAAGGTCGAAATCATCGGGCTTGGTGCCGCTTTCCCTAAAATATCGCACGAGAGTGTCAAGCGCCGCAGGAGCCATTGCCGCGCCCATGTTGGTCATGTCGGTGACGCCCTTTTCCACCGAAATTCCAGGCAGAGCCTGGGTGATTTTCGCCTTTCCGCTTCCCTGCACCGCCTGCCTTGTAATAAACGCGCCCGCGCCCGTCACCGTCCATTGAGACGTGGGAGCTCTCTGGGCTCCGTATTCAAGAGGGGTTCTGAACTGCCGCTCGGCAGAGCAGTTGTGAGAGGAGGTGACCGAGGCGCAATGCTCAAAGGTGCCGGTCGTGGACATGACCGAGGACAGCATAAG
>CAZISP010000090.1:0-5626 GCA_964541955.1 uncultured Lachnospiraceae bacterium | reverse complement strand
TGTTCTTGTCTATGCCGCTGGTGCTTGGCTCGCTTTTCTCGTTTGTGATTTTCCTTGCGTACCCCTTTATAATCGCTGCGAGAATTAAAAGTGAGGAAAAATTTCTCGAAAAGGAGCTTGACGGCTACGGCGAGTATATGAAAAAGGTGAAATACCGCCTGATACCGCTGATTTGGTGATGAAAATGAATAAAAAAGGTCAGATAAATACGGAGCGCCTGTGCCTGCGGTCGTTTTCCGACACGGATGCGGACGCCGCAATCGATATCTTGATGAACGAAGAGGTGGGCAGGACCTTCATGGTGCCCGATTTCAAGTCACGTGATGACGCCATGCGGCTGTTTGAAGCGCTGAAACGCCTGTCAAACGTAAGCGACCGCTTTGTGTACGGGATTTATCTTGAAAACAACCTTATCGGCTTTATAAACGACGTTGAGATAGACGGCGACGAGATCGAGCTTGGATTTGCTGTCTGCCCCCACCACTGGGGCAACGGGTACGCCGCCGAGGTGTTGAGGGCATCTATCCGCGAGCTTTTTGACATGGGCTTTTCGGTTGTCAAAACGGGCGCATTTGAGGAAAATTTCGCAAGTGTTCGGGTAATGGAGAAGTGCTCGATGACACGACTTGACAAGACCGACGAGCTTGAATACAGAGGCAAGGTCCACCGCTGTGTTTGGTTTGAGGCGAGACGGACAGGAGCGTAAAATGGATTTTTTAATTGAGCTTTTGCTTGAGCTTGTCCTCGAGGGCAGCGTCGAGATAGTGAAAAGCAAAAGGGTGAGCAGGATAATCCGATACCCGCTGATATTTCTCTTGGCATTGTTTTTTGCGGCGGTCGAGGGCTTGATACTTTTCGTTGGCATATCAATGCTCAAAACAAGCGTTTTGGGCGGCGTGATAGTCATTGCGCTTGCGGTGGTCTTTCTGATAGCGCTTGTAATAAAGATCGTAAGAGAATATATTAAAAGACAAAATTGAGGTGTTTTATGGAACAGATATGGCATGAAATGTATAAAGCCGCAAAGGCGGTTCAAAACGGGAGAAAAATATCGGAATATGTCACGTGCGGAGAGGTTTCCGCCGCGATACTTTCGGAATCGGGCAGAATTTACACGGGTGTTTGCATTGACAGTTGCTGTACCCTCGGCATTTGCGCCGAGCGAAATGCTATCT
Organism: uncultured Lachnospiraceae bacterium; assembly: GCA_964541955.1. Taxonomy (GTDB): domain Bacteria; phylum Bacillota; class Clostridia; order Oscillospirales; family CAG-272; genus SIG710. Next base: position 4,451 of record CAZISP010000090.1, on the reverse strand, counting down.
TTAACATGATAACGAACGGTGAGGAGCGGATATCAAAGGTTCTGGCTATACTGTCCGACGGCAAGAGCGGCGCACCCTGCGGTGCTTGCCGTGAGCTGATGGTTCAGCTGATGCCCGATGACTACGGCAAAATAGAAATTCTGCTGGACTATGAAAACGAGAAAACGATCACTCTCGGTGAACTGACCCCCGAGTGGTGGATATAAAAAAGTCGGTGCCAAATGGCACCGACTTTTTTGAGAAGTTCGTATTTTGGGGTTAGCCGGGTCAGATCACCTGCAAGAATTGCGATTATGATCCAACGCGCGCCGTGGCTCAGATAATGGCGGCAACGGCCCATAGCGTCGCCGCCGAAACAGTCGACTGCAACGTCAACGGGGTGTCAGCCTCCCGCTTTTTTGTGGAAGACGCGCCCTCTCCTGCGGTGGATGCGACACTTTATTCATGCCGTTGTCGGATCGCGGAAACCGCATATATAAAGATTCCGGTAGCCGCAAGGCAGAACCCGATCGGCCAATAAAACTCGGACAAGGCATTGGTGGTTCCGTATATATCCAAAACTCCACGAACAACGCTACCCACGGTCATCGTGGCAATGCCCGAATGGTAAAGATTTCTTGGATGCTTTCCCGGATATGGTTTCGCTCCCGTCAAGCTCAATATGCTGAACGGCAGAGTGCCGCCCGCAAGCGGAAACACGAAGGCATAGAGCATATGGTTGGAATAAACGCCGTGGCTGAACCATTCGTAGACCGCGCCGAAAAGTACTAAAAAAAGGGATATAAGCAGATAGATAAAGGCGGTTTTTGAAGCATGCTTGGCGTTTTTTTCAATATCCGATATAAACAATGTCGCTCACGCTCCTTTCCTTAATGCTTTTTCCGCTGGAGGTAGGGTTGTTTATAACCCTGCCGTTAAAAACCATTGTAGATGAACCGCCGCCGTCCAGATTATAAGCGATCTTGGCTCCCACAGCTTGCATAAATTCGGCAAGCTCATAAAGGGAAAGCCCCTCGCTTTCGCTCGTTCTTCCGTCTGATACCACGAACACATAGTGTAGCTCGTCTATGATTCCGATAGCTGTTCTGGGATTGCTTGACTTAGCCTTTCCGACCTCCTCGTCCTTCGTTACGGTGATCTGACCGTCTGTTACGAGCGCCGGTCCGAAGGACAGGATTTGCTGTGCTCCCGCATCAAGCAGCGTGTCGGCGGAAACGCTCTTCTCAAAAATAATATCAAAAGAACCGTCCTTGAAGATCACAAGGTCCTCCCGATCGTCATCCGCCTTATTCCTGTAGAGGACACCGTTTCGAAGAACGTAGCCCTTTTCCTTCGCGCCGTAATAATCGCCGTTTATTGCCAGAATCGCATCGTTGTCCTCTGCCATCTCGGAGGTTTTTTCTGTAACGTTCTTCCCGTAGGCGCCTTTCGCAAAGGCTGTCTTCAGGGGCTCCGCCGTGGCAAGTCGTATATCGGCAACGTAAAGTGTCGTGTCATTTTCGCGGTATTCAGTGATCGTGATTGCAATATTGTCATCCGTATATGAGTTGTCCGTTATGATCGGGGCGAGGTTTTCCCGATCGTTTTTTTGGTCGATTCCGCATGTGTCCGCATTTTCGCCCTCGGTGACGGCGGAACTTTTGTCACTGTCGCTCTTTTGTGCCGTGGTATAGACCCGAGAGATCACGAAGGTATCCATCAGCAGGTAAACCGTAAATGCCGTCAGGATCAGACCGTATAGAATTCCCCAAAGATATTTCTTTACGTTTGTAAACGTATAACCACTCCTTTTCAGCTTTTTTTTCGTATTTTATCGCTTGTCGGGGGCACCTTGTCCGCAAAACCGGCGAGGATGGCAGGCTTTTTGCGGTGCATTGCCTGAAATAACGGCAACCTCCGTTTACAGCAAGGGCACACCGCTTGGTGTGCCCTTGACGAATAATCAGTTATTCCAATACACTCCGTTGTCGTCCAATGTGACCGAGACGGAGGATTCCGAGGAAAGTGTTGCGGATTTACTTCCCAGATAAATGACCGTCGCAGAAATGCGGGCGGGAATTTTTACGGCGGATACCATGCTTCCGCTTACTTTTACGGTAAGATAACTATCCGAACTCAGGGAAACGGTTTTTCTCGTCGCAATGCTTGAGAAGTTGGAGCAATGTGTTGCCTCGCTGGTCATACCGCCTTGCGGCATGACTGCGATTACGGAGCCTCCGGTGTATTTATAACCTTGTTCCGTATCGATTGCCGAGTTGCCGCTCGAATTGGAGATTACGACCGTATTTCCTCCCGAAAATACAATGCCCTCATAGGAGCTTCGGCTGTTGGAATCAATGCCGTCGCCTGTGCAATAAATATAAACCGTGCCTCCGCTGATCTCGATCGCCGTACCCGACGTTGTCGTGCCGTTAATGCCATCGTCGGAGGAAAGCACAGACACCTTTCCGCCCGAAATAATAACCTTGGTTCCTTCAAGACCCTCATAGCTGTTGGTCACGCTTACCATACCGTTGGTTATCTTCAGCGTTCCATCTGCATGAAGACCGTCATCGTTGCTGTAAACTGTGATCACACCGCCGTTTACGGTCACGTTTCCTATAGGCGTCTCTCCGTTTTCAAGAGTTGTGTCATTATTTGCGTGGATCGCGTCGTCGTAAGCCTTTATATTGATTGTTCCTGCGTTGATCGTGATTTCGTTCCCCGCCTTGATGCCCTTGGTGGAGTAGTCGCCCTTGTCGCTGTTGCCGTCGGACATACCGCCCATGCCGCCGTGCCCACCCATTCCGTTATCCTGAATGGAGGTGGTGTAGTTGGTCCATTGGTAGCCCAGGCTGTTGCCGTAGCTGGTGAGGGCAAAGGTGTCGTAGCCGGTATTTGGCGTCAAATAATCCGAGCCCACGAGATAATCCTGATCCTGTCCTTGCTCCATATCGGAGGAATAGATAAAGAATTGCATCTGACTGTAGTTGCTCATCTTGGGGAAGGAATAGTAGTAATAATTGTTTCGGTTTCCTGAGACCTTTGAATGATATTCCGCGTTTACCCACACGTAATCGTTGTCCGAATTGTAGTATTTTACCGAATACTTGTAGCTGTTGCTTGTAAAACGAATATAGTATTGGTTTTCGTCAACCGCGGTGACCTCGGAGGAATAGTTTGAATATTTGTCGGTATAAATGCTCAGAGCGGTTGATTCTCCGTCAACAAAAACGTTGTAGGCGGCATCTATTCCGTCGCAGGCGGCGTAAATCGTGTGATTTCCGCCGTTGATTGTGACTGTTCCGCGCTGGTTTCCTTTTTCGGAAACGTCGCTGTTGGTGGTTTTGATGCCGTCGCCCTGCGTGGCAATGAGGGTAGTGGTGCCCTCGGTTATCTCAACGCTGTCGTTGCCCTTCAATGCGTTATCGACACATGCCACAAAAAGCGTAAGATTTTTCACCTGCAGGTCGTCCTTGCTGTGAATACCGTTGTTGTTCTCCGATATCAGGGTCAAGCTGCCCTTGCCGCAGATTTCAAGATCGACTGTAGAGTGGATCGCGCCCGAATAAAGGGCTTCGTCCGTCTCGTCAACGGCATCACGGGTATCGTATATATAGTTTTCAAACCCGGCTTTTGCGGTGATTGATACTTCATTGCCGCTCAGAACCAGGATCGGGTTTGCCGTATCGCTGACAAGCGAGAAGCCTTGCAGCTCCAGATCGAATTTATAATCGTCGCCTATGTCGATCACGATATTTCCGTTGAGCTCGCCTGAAACGGAATAGACAGAATCCTCTTGCACGGCGCTGAACGTCAACACGTTGTCTTCAAGGGAATAGCAACCGTCCGTTCCCGAAACGCAGGTGACGGTTATGTCAACGGTGTCCTCCTCGAAATATCCGTCGTATGCATTAAGATCGTCCAGATTCTCACCGAAGGTGGCATCGTCATCACCAAGATCTGCGGCAGTCCCGTCCACAGTCGATCCGCCGTTGTTGTTTGGCATTCCCATATTTGTGCCGGTTATGTTTTTGCATCCGCTGAGCGCGCCAAGCATCACGGCAAGAATCAGAAGCGCAGACAGAAGTTTTTTCATAAATCATTCTCCTTAAATTAAAGCTCCGAGGTGTGAACCTCTTGCTTTGACACGGTGATCTCAAGATTACCGTTGCGGCAGCGGAGCTTATCGATCATTTCTTTTTCCTTGGTCACTTCTCGAAGAGTTACGTTGTATGTAAGCTTGAACATGCTTCCCATGTTCGTGCTCTTTACACGCGCAAGGTCATGTGAGGTGGTGTATTCCTGAAAAATATCGTCAAAGATTCCCGAATAATCAAGATTCTCGGGGATAGTGATGGTAAAGGTTTTGTAGGTCTCGGAATTCTTTTTTGAGCCGAAATCAAGTCGGTTGTAGAGCATGAACACGGCGCACATCACAACGGTGAAGACCACGGCAAAGCCGAGATAAC
>CAZISP010000089.1:0-5626 GCA_964541955.1 uncultured Lachnospiraceae bacterium | reverse complement strand
ATTACGTGGATTATCTGAACCCCGACGTTGACGGCAAGGGTGTTTACCGGGTCTGCCGGGAATTTGGAAAGGACATTATTATAATGGAGCCCGTGAAAGGCGGCTATCTTGCCAATCTTCCCGACGAGGCAAAAGCAATTTTTGCCAATGTGGGAAAGGGAAGCCCCGCAAGCTATGCCGTGCGTTATGCCGCCGGATTTGATGGGGTCAAGATGGTTCTCTCGGGAATGAGCGATATTGCTCAGGTGACGGATAATGTCAAGACAATGAGGGATTTCAAGCCCCTGGACGATGCCGAGGTGAGGGCGGTCGAGCAGGTGCGCGACCTGCTTCTTTCTATGAACAGAATTGAATGCACGGCCTGCCGCTATTGCACGGACGGCTGTCCTGCATGCATCCCGATCCCCGATATTTTTGCTCTTTATAACTCAAAGACCTGTTACAGGAACTGGGGAACCGAGCATGAGTACGACAAGCTGACCGAAAAGGGCGGAAAGGCCGCTGACTGCATCAGATGCGGTCAGTGCGAGGCGTCTTGTCCCCAGCATCTCCCTATAATCGAGCTTCTCGGAAGGGCATCGGAGGCGTACGATAACAGAGAAAAAAAGTGAGGTGGTATTGATTTGAACGATAAATTTGATAAAGAGCAGGGCGGGGAAATAGTTCATGAGAGCAAATTCCTGCGTTGGCTGGATAACTATTGGTATCACTATAAGTGGACGACGATTATAGTCGCATTCGTCCTTTTTGTGGTGCTTGTGTGCACTCTCCAGACCTGTAACAAGGAAAAAAACGATGTGAGCGTGCTTTATGCGGGCCCCGAATATTTCATGTTCAACGGAGAGGGTGTTGATAATATTGAGAGTGCCTTGTCCTACGTGCTGCCCGACGAGGCGGCCGGCAGTGACGGCAAAAAGCAGGTTTCCCTCGTCTATCATCAGATTTTCTCCGAGGAGGAGATAAACGAGATGAAGAAGGAGGCTGAGAAGAGCGGCGAGGAGGTCTATATCGACGCGAATTTTAACGCCCAGAATCTCCGGGCCTTCCAGAATCTCATACTGGCAGGGGAATATTCAGTCTGCCTGCTGTCTCCCTATCTTTACGAAATGGTGATGGAGTCGGGCGGATTCCGCCTCATCGAGGACGTGCTGGGATATACACCCGAGGGTGCTATCGACGAGTTTGGCATCAGGCTCAAGGATACCGCTTTCGGTCAATATTATCCCGGGGTGAAGGATCTCCCCGATGATACCATTCTGTGCCTTCGCAGTGACGTGAGCGTGGGCACGTTCCTTGGCGGCAAGAAGAACAAGGAGCAATATGAGAAGTCGGTGGTGCTCTATCGAGCGATAGTTGAGTTTGAACAATAAAAATTGCGAGGCTGCCAGCCTCGCAATTTTTATTGTTGTTAAAATCTCCCGCTTGAGCTTCTGCCCGAGCCTCCGCCGTGGAAGCCGCCGTGGGAGTTGTTTGATTTGGGCTTTGGTGTCTTTGACACCGTTCGGTAAAGGAATCTGTCGGTTGAAACCCTGATCTCAAGACTGCCGTTGACAATATAGCCGCCCGCAAAGTCGAGGCTTCTGACCGTCTTCATGCCGCGTTGCATTACGAGCATGACAACGAGCGCTATCGCAAGGCCTATGACAAGGCAGATAACGTAGTGATATAAGGGGCGACTGCCCTCGGTTATGATCACCTTGCCATCGGACGAGATTTGAATGTTGGGTCGAAAATCGTCGCCTGCGTAGACGGTACCCGAGCTGTTGTACTCAACCAACGCTCCGCGGCTCAGCTTCGCAAAAATCGAGAAGGCAACGTAATAATCGCCGTCGCTGAGATACGGCAAAAAAGCGTCCTCAATAAAATCAAGTCCTGCGTCATCAATGGCGTATTCAACAGGGCCGCATTTTGTTATGCAGTATTCTCTCGTGCTCTTTGAAATGAGCAGAACTATGCCATTATACATAAATCCGTCGTCGCAGAAATCCTCCGCGTACCGCTCAATGTCATATCCGTCATAGAAGTAGACCGTTACAACCGCAATATTCGCGCTTGCGTCCGAGCTGCATTCCTCAAGCAGGGTCAAAAGCGACGCCTCTTCGTCGGCACTCAAAAGATTTGCGCCGTCCGACAAAAGCGAGCCCGTAGCCGAGGCGGTAAGCGTGAGCAGGGCGGTCAAAAGGAACAGCGTGATTACAAATAAAGCTTTTTTCATTCGCATCACCTCACGTCAATAAGTGCATGATAAGCACTGCCGCCGCCGTGAAAATTCCTGCAAACAGGGCAAACCATTTTGCCCACGCGCCCGGATCAATCGGGAGATTGCCAACGAATTTGCCCGTCTGTCCGTTCATGGCGAAAACGTATTTTTTATCTCTCCAGGTTGTGTTCAGAATCCACACGGGGTAGAGGGCGTATCTCGCCTGTGCATCGTCCAGAGACACGCCGCTTGATTGCGTTATGAGGGTAGCATAGCCGTGAACGGTTTGTCTGAACTCGCTCTCGGTCGATGCCTTTATCCTCTCGTTTGCGCGCACCGAGCTTTCCTCGCTTGAAACGTCGTATCTGTCCGCGAGAAAGCCCGACAGATATGCGGTTTTGAAGTCTACTGCTTCAGAGAAATCAAACGGCTCCAGGGATTCCATGAGGTCGTTGTCCATTCGAACCGAACCGTCAACGGGAACGTTCCGAAAGCCCAGCTTTCCCGCACGGCGGATTGCATAATGTGATGTGACCGTATAGTTGTAATTGCTGTCGCTCCAAAAGCGGGTCTTGGTACCCTTGTAGGTAATGTCGGCGTCAGCCGTTGCGCTGAACAGCCAGAAGGGAACGTAGATTCCCTTTATCTCATCGATGTGGTTCTCGTCCTTGAAAACTTTGGGTAGAAGCCTTTTGCCCGAAAGGTGCTTCAGATACGCCTTTTTTGCCGCCTGACGGTCGAGCTTGAAGGGAATGACGTAATCGGGCTTCAGCTCACCCGCAAATCGGCTCTTCATGACAACGGGATTGTCGCAGAAGGGGCAGAAGGTGGCGGCCGTCACGTCATTTCCCACCACCTCGCCGCCGCAGGAGTTGCAGATGAAGATGTTTATCCCCTCCGCTTCCTCGTCGCCGATGGTAGCGTCGGTCTTCGACCACTCCATGCGGTCGTCCTTGGTTTTCAGCTCCTCGTCAAGTCCGTCCAGCGCTTCAACGTCAAACTCCGTGTCGCAATAGGGGCACTTCATGTTCTGTTCTTTCGTGTTGAACTCCACCGAGGCGCCGCAACCGGGGCATTTGTGTTCAAGTAATTGGCTCATGAGTCCTCCTCAGAGTTGAATTTGGGCTCAAGGCTTTTTTGCGCCGCAATTCGTGCAGAAATTGCCCTTGTTTTCGTTGCCGCAGGCGCAAGTCCAGCCCTCGGGCTTCTTCTCACCGCACTCGGGGCAGAATTTCGTCGAGTTCACGCTTCCGCACTTGCATGTCCACTTATCTTCGACGGGCTTTTTCGCGCCGCAATTGGTGCAGAAGTTGCCTGTGTTCGTTGTTCCGCAAGCGCATCTCCAGCCATCCTGAGGCTCGGAGGCTTTGTTTTTTTGCGCCATTGCATACAGATCCTGAGGAGATGCCATGCCACCTTGATTCATTGCCATTCCCATGCCCATAAATCCTGTCATGGCACCTGCGTCGTTCTTTGCGGCGTTTGTCATAGCCTCTGCCTGAGCGCCAACAAGTGTTGCCGCCGCCATGCCGGGGTCACGGTTGATCGCTCTTTTCTGAGCGTCCTGAATGATGTCCAGATCGTCGTCGGGGAGTGTGGGAGGATTGAGGGCGATGGAGACCACCTCAATACCTCTCAGCTCTGCCCATTTCTTTGCGAGCGCTTCGTTTACTGCATCCTTCAGCTCTACGGTGTGACCGGGGAGCGCGCTGGGACGGATCTCAAGAGCGGAGAGCTTTGAGAAAGAGGGCTGAAGTGCGTCAACGAACTCGGTCTTGAGCTGAGCTTCGATCTCGTTTTTGCGGTATTCGTCGTTCACGTTTCCGCAAACGTTTGTGTAGAAGAGAATGGGGTTTGCGATCTTGTAGGAGTAGATGCCGTTGCAACGCACCGCCGTGTCAAGGTCGAGCCCGATGTTGCGGTCAACAACGCGGAAGGGAATGGGGTTCTGAGTGCCGAACTTGTTGTCAACGATTTCCTTTGTGTTAAAGTAATAAACTCTCTGATCAACGCCCGCGTCGCCGCCCATGGCAAAGCGACGCCCGATGGTTTTGAAGGTGTCGATAATAGACTGACCGAGGGAGCCTGCAAAGATGCTGGGGGCGAGGGTATTGTCGTATGTAAACTGACCGGGCTCGGCGCAGACCTCGACCACCTTGCCTTGCTCAACTATGATCATGCACTGACCGTCAGCTACGGCGATTCCGGAGCCGTTCGAGATAACGTTGTCGTTACCCTTTGTGTTCGAGGACTTGCCTCCGACGCTTTTTGGTCCGCGGACAACGAGAACGTCGTTGTCGATGGCATCACAATAGAAAAATTCCTTCCACTGATCGGCAAGGGTTGTGCCGATGGCGGAAACACCTGCTTTAATAAGTCCCATAATATTTATTCCTTTCTTAAAATAGATTGCGATTTTGTGTGAGAGGATGCGAATATCCCCATAAAATATTCTACACAAAAATCCTCCTAAAATCAAGAGGATTTGCATACTTTCCATGGGAAATTTGCGAAAAATACTTTACAAATTATTATAAATAAAGTATAATATAAAATATATTATAATGCGGAGGTATGCCATAATGAATCTGACCGAGAAAAAACTCAGCTCCGAGAGGATATTTGACGGCAAGGTTCTTCACGTTGCCGTTGACCGCGTTGAGCTTCCCAACGGAAAGGAAGGCATACGTGAGATTGTGCTTCACAGAGGCGCGGTCGCGGTGATTCCGATCACGGACGATGAGGAGGTCATCTGCGTTCGTCAGTTCAGATACGTTCACGGGCAGGTGTTGCTTGAGATTCCCGCGGGAAAGCTGGAGGAGAGCGATTCCGACGTGAGAGAAGCGGCGCTCCGCGAGCTTGAAGAAGAGATAGGCGCCAGGTGCGAAAGCCTTGAAGAAATGGGTGTTCTGTACCCCACTCCCGCTATTTGCTCGGAGAAGATTCATCTTTTTATGGCGAGAGGGCTGACGTTTGGGGAAACACATCCGGATGATGACGAGTTCCTTGAAATCGAGCGTATCCCGCTGAAAACACTCGTTCAGATGGTAATGCGGGGCGAGGTGCCCGACTCAAAGACACAGGCTTGCGTTCTCCGCGCGTGGCTTTCTCTCCATCCGGGAGAGCTTACAAACTGAAAAAGGAAAAAATATGACACAAGAAAGAAAAAACAGGATACTTTCCCCTATTGAGATGGGAGAGTGCAGAGAATATACCGAAAAAATGCGGCAGATAAACGCCGACAAGGGCAAAAAGGTGTTCGTCCTGACCTTTGGCTGTCAGCAGAATGAAGCGGACAGCGAAAAGCTGGCGGGAATGTCAATGGACATGGGCTATCAGGTCACGAAAGAGCCAAAAGAAGCCGATTTGATTCTCGTCAACACCTGCGCCATACGCGAGCACGCCGAGAAAAAGGCGCTGTCCATT
>CAZISP010000088.1:0-5632 GCA_964541955.1 uncultured Lachnospiraceae bacterium | reverse complement strand
CAGATATTAAGGCACGCGGTCAAAAGCAGTATAAGAACACGCATGAATTTGAAGGCATAACCAAGCTCATAGCTTGTTTGGGTAAAGCTGCCGATAGCAACGAACGAGATACATAGTATCACCTCGGGCAAAAGCCAGCCAAGCCCTACCGCGAAGTCACCGAGAAGCAGACCGCCCACCACCGACAGGGAATTTGACAGCATGTCGGGGGTGTTCATTGACGCCAGCTTCAAGCCGTCAAGAAGGAACTCCACCAGCAATATCTGAGCGAGAATGGGTATCGCCGCCGATTCGGTTGGAACGAGAAATCTCAATGCTTTCGGCAGACTGTCGGGGTTCATTACGCACAGATACCAAAGGGGCGTTATAATAAGGGTAGACCAAAAGACTATCTGCCGCACGATTCTAAGATATGTCCCCGTCAAGGGCGGGAAATAAAAGTCGTTTGTCTCCTGCATGAAATCAAATATTGACGTGGGCAATATCATCGCCTCGGGGGAGTTGTCGCAGATCAGTATGACGCACCCCTCAAGAAGCTGAGACACTGCCGTGTCGGGACGCTCGGTACACCTTATTTTCGGAAAGGGATTGAACCACCCGCTTCTCACCAGACACTCGGCAAGAGACTGATGCCCCATGGTCAGCGACTTCGCCTTTATCTTCTGCAATTTTTCTTTCAGATACTCAACGTATTTCGGGTCCGCCTTGTTCTCCATGTAGCAAAGGACCACGTCGGTCCTTGAAACGCTTCCCACCGTGGAGTGGTATATCGTCAAGCGCGGATCGCGCACACGGCGACGAATAAGCGCCGTATTAAAAATGAGAGTTTCCACAAAGCCGTCTCTCGCTCCCCGCATGACCCTGTCGTTATCGGGCTCCGCGGTGGTTCGGGCGGGATATTCTCTTGAATCTATGATAATCGCCGCCGAGCCGAATGAGCTTCCAAGCATCAGCGTGGCACCGCTCATTACCATCTGTATCATTAAATCAACGTCGAAGCAGACCTCGGTCTCAACGTAAGGCAGACCTGTCACCTGAAAGCTCTCGGCCCCACCGAGTTTTTTCAGAGACAAAAAATGCATCATCAGCTTCTGCATCACCGTGTCCTTCACGAATCCGTCGATGTAGTACATGGTCATCTCGTCCTCGCCGACAGCCAGCTTTTTTCGGAGCATATCGAAGCTGTCCTCCACCCGAAGCAGTCGGTCAAGCTCCGCCACGTTCGCGTCATATATCTCGCTCAGTTTCCTCATGGCAAAATTCCCCTTTCATATATGCATATTTTTACCCCGAATCAAATGCTTTAAGCAGGTATATTTTCCCTTTCCGCAAAATAAAGTTATTACAGAAAGTGACCCTTTACGGGTCGGAAAGGTGTGCTATATGAAAAGCTTACGTTATTTGATTTTGGCGGTGTTGCTTCTGTCTGCGGCCCTCATAGTATCCGTGTCGGCGGCAAAATCCACCGATCCCGTCTCCCCCGCGCTTGAGATTCTCGCATCGAAAACCGACATGGCAAAGGCCGCGGCTTCGGGCGGGAACATGAATTTCACCGAGCAGGATTTTATGCGCGCAATGAACGTGTCGGATATTGATTCGCTCACCGTCATCTCTCTTCCCCAAAAGGAGGACGGAGTGCTGACGGTAGCGGGCGGTGCCGTCAAGGCAGGGCAAAGCATCGACGGCAAAAATCTCGACCTTCTCTGCTTTATTCCCGCAAACAGCAAAATCAAGGAGAGCAGCTTCGTCTTTTCCGTCGACGGCGGCTTCCCTGTCAGCTGTAACGTCTTCTTTATTGACAAGACCAATTACTGCCCTACCCTGAGTCTCGCATCGGAAACATCACTTACCGTCCGCACCCACCGGACAAATTCCGCAACGGGCACCCTTGAGGCTTACGACCCCGACGGCGACAAGCTCTGTTTCGAGATAGTGTCCTATCCCGAAAACGGCGCGGTGGTGTTGTCAGACAGAGACAGCGGGCGTTTCACCTACACCCCCGACGCAGGCTACACGGGAGGGGATTCCTTTGAATACGTTGCCCGCGACGTCTACGGAAATTACTCCGCCTGCGCCACCGTATCGGTTTCGGTCAGCGCCACGCAGACCTCGGTGGTATTTTCGGACATTGACGACTGCGATATCTACAACGCCGCGCTGACAATGGCAGAAAACGCACTCATGAGCGGAGCGGTAACCGACGGCGTGACTCAATTTGACCCCGAGGGCAGTATTTCAAGAGCCGAGTTCGTCATGTGCGCCATGAAAGCGTCGGGCATCTCCGCTCCCGCGGAAAATCTGTCCGACTACTTCGCAGATATCTCTTCTCTGCCCACGGAAACGAGAAACTACATCAACACCGCATATAAAATGGGCTTTGCGGGGGGTACCGAGACCGACGGCAAGCTCTGCTTCAACCCCGACAGCACCATAACACGCGCGGAGGCGGCTGTGGTGCTGAGCAACATAATCACGTCAATGCAATCGGTTGAAAAGCCCATAGTTCAGCCTGTTTTTGCCGACGCTTCTGCGCTTCCCGTTTGGGCAAAGGAAGCCATTTACACCATGAACAGCCTCGGCATCATGAAGCATAACGGCGGCTACGTTTCCCCGGATACGCCCGTGTCGCGAGGTGACGCGGCGCTGATGCTCCAGGCAATGATATTCCTGAAAAAATAAAGATAAAGGAGTTCAAAATGAGTAACGTAAACAATATCGAGACGGAAAGAAAATTTCTTATCCGCTATCCATCAGAGGAGGTTCTCAAAAGAATACCGAACGAGAACAGAAGTGAGATAATCCAGACCTATCTTGTCAGCGAGCCGGGTGTTACCCGCCGCGTTCGCCGCAGAGAATATTCGGACGGCGTTAAATATTACAAGACAGAAAAAATTCGCCGCACGGAATTAACGTGCGACGAATTTGAGGGAGAAATCAGCGAGAAGGAGTACGAAAGCCTTCTTCTGACCGCCGACAATAGCCGCCGTCCCGTTGAAAAGCAACGCCTTCTGCTGAAAAGCGGCGACCACATCTTTGAGATAGACGTTTACCCTTTCTGGAACGACCGCGCCGTAATGGAGGTTGAGCTTTCCTCGGAGGACGAGGGCTTTGATATTCCCCGCGGTATTGAGATGATAAAAGAAGTCACCGCCGACAAGCGCTACAAGAATGCCGCATTGGCGCGAGAGATACCCACGGATGAAATATAAAAAATAGAGCGGGTGCCGCAAAGGCACCCGCTCTATTTCCGTCGGAATCAATCAGCGTATACGCTAACCTGCTTTCTCGACTTTGTCTTCTGCTCAAACTTTACTCTACCGTCAATCAGAGCAAACAGAGTGTCGTCCTTACCGATACCAACGTTGTTACCGGGATGAACTGCCGTACCTCTCTGTCTGATAATGATATTGCCGGCTGTAACTGCCTGACCGTCAGACTTCTTAACACCGAGACGCTTGGATTCACTGTCACGGCCGTTCTTTGTTGAACCTACACCCTTTTTGTGGGCGAAGAACTGCAAGCTGAGTCTTAACATTATTCATATCCTCCGTTATTTTTTGAATTTCGCACCGAGCGGTGCATGGAATAGAAGCGAGATCATCAATAAGGCTTATCGACAACCTCTACCGAGAGAAAATCGTAGTATTCCTCAAGCATGTCGTTGAGCTGATAATAGTATGACTGGAAAATTCCCGAAACTGCGTATCTCTTCCTCTCGTCATCCTCATATTCAATGAGTGCGGCTTTGGACTTCACGCTGATATCGGTAGTTGCCTCGTCAATATTATATTCAACGTCCGAAGCATAGCTGATCTCGATCGTGTTGATAATCAGCATGGTCATGGCAGAAAGCGCGGCGCAGAGAACATCGTCCCCTTCCTCGCCGTAGCCTGTGTGACCCTGCTCCTCGAAGCCGTAAAAAGCTCCGTTACTTCTAAAAAAAACGATTTTCGTCATGAAGCTTACGCCTCGATCTTTGTGATCTGAACCTTTGTGTAAGGCTGTCTGTGACCGATCTTCTTCTTCTCGTTCTTCTTGGCCTTGTACTTCAGAACGTAGATCTTCTTGCCCTTGCCGTTCTTTACGACGTTGGCCTCGACCTTTGCACCCTCAACTGTGGGAGCACCTACAACGAAGTTATCGCCTGTGGATAATGCCATGACTCTGTCAAATGTAACAGTGTCGCCTTCGCTCACTTCGAGCTTCTCAACGAAAATGATGTCACCCTCGTTGACCTTGTACTGCTTTCCGCCGGTTTCGATAATTGCAAACACGAAAAGCACCTCTCTTTCTTTTTAAGACTCGCTGTCATAGGCGGCGCAAAAATTGCGCGCTTAAAAAAGCCCACCAACAAGCGGCTCTCCATTATAACATGACTTTTGATGCTTGTCAAGTGTTTTTTGAAATTTTTCCCGTTTATTATTTATATTGTGGGGACAGGCGTTTTCACCGCCTGTCCCCTTACAAAGCTTAAGGTGTAAAATCAGTCGATTTTTACTGTCTTCAGCCTGCAGTATTGCTTGGCTTCATCGTATGTGAGCGCTGTTGGATAGCGAAGGTTTGCCCAGGTTTGCCCATATGCAAAAACAATATTCCGATCACCACTGAGGTTTATATATCCTTCTTCATTGATAGGCACACCCATCTGCTTAACTATTGATTGCAAAGGATTGTTTTTGTTTGAGACATACTCCGGACGTGCTATGTATATAACGATATGGTTATCATAATCAACCCGCATATTTTCTTCTATCTTGCTCGATGTCGGAATGTAAACATATTTAAAGTAATTTGTACCCGCCGTTAAAAGCCAAAACTTATATCCCTCGATCTCAACGTCGGGCACGATCAATTCGTCGAGTGAGGAAACATCTACCCCGCTCTCGATGGACTTTCCATCTTTAATGGCTTTTATCTCCGACACCAAAGCCTCAATGGAATTGGCTTTAAGCGATAACGGTATGGGTGTGGCAGAATACTCCTCATGCCATGACTCGGGAGCGACCGTCGTTTCAGTGTCCTGCAGTTGAGATTGCGTTTCAACAGGTTCTTTTGAAGCATTTGAGCAAGATGATAACAGCAGAACCAGAACAAAAACCAGCATCAGTATTTTCTTCATAATGTTTACCTCCTAATTTCTGTGAGCAATAATTGCATTTCGGCAGGCGGTACACCAATACCCTGTATTTCCTGACATTACACAAAGTTCGTCATTGTCACCGTGATCGCCGACACCACCGATATTGTGTGTCAATTCATGCTGGATAGTACATTCTATATTGTCAGGATCCCAACGAGTCGTAACTATACTGTTTTTCCCATCTGTTGCGCCCAATCCATTTATTCCATTGTGCTCCGGTTGGCTGGGATCCCCATTGTCATACCAACATATGGCGTGTGTTACAAACCTGGATATGTATACAGTATTAGACTGTGCAACCCCAATCAACTTTACTGCAGATTTACAATGTTTGGAACTGCAGTTGCTATTCTCTCCACACGCTTCACTGCAAATTGCTGTTAGCCCATAGTTCGGACAGCTTACATCTAAACCATCTATCTTTGACACACTTGATAAATTCATTTGAATGCGAAATGTATTATAAAATGGCAAAAGCGCAGCTTCATATAT
>CAZISP010000087.1:0-5643 GCA_964541955.1 uncultured Lachnospiraceae bacterium | reverse complement strand
AAGATTCGATAAGATCGCGAATGAGCACGAGTATTTGGCTGTTTGCACTCCTGCCCTCATAGTCTGCAATTACGTGCAATTTGTCCAGCATTTCTTCTTCAATTCTTATTGATAAACTCTTTGTAGCCATATAAACCTCATTTTGATTTTATTATATGTTTACTTTACACTCGTTTTGTGATAAAATGTTATGTATGAACATATAATATGCTCAAAATATGTTTATTATGAGGCGAAACGTGAAATTAGCTATTGTAGGATCAAGAAATTTGACAAATATCGTGCTTGACCGATATATTTCCGAAGAAGTAGAAGAAATAGTATCCGGAGGCGCTGTCGGCATAGATTTTTGCGCTGCGGAATATGCAAAAAATAAGGGAGTAAAGCTTACTGAATTTTTGCCTCAATACGAACGCTACGGTCGTGCGGCACCGATCGTAAGAAACAAAAAGATAGTAGACTATGCGGATAAAATTATTGTCTTTTGGAACGGAAGCTCAAAAGGAACGCTGTCGGTCATCAAATACGCTCAAAAAACCGGAAAGCCATTGGAAGTTATATTTTGCAAATAAAACTTATCTTTGTTCAAGTCAATATTTGCTGGTCATATCCACCGGCTAAGCCAGGGGCTTGCTCCCGCCGTTTCGTTTGTATGGAATAAGCCTTGTAGGGGCGACCATCGGTCGTCCGCTTTGGCTTCGGATATGTGATGTCGGAGAACAAAGCGCGTTTCGCTTTTTTCGGCGGTGCTTGAATGACCTGAAATATAAATGCAGTCAAAACGTAGGGCGGGGGCTTGCTCCCGCCGTTTCGTTTGTATGGAATAAGCCTTGTAGGGGCGACCATCGGTCGTCCGCTTTGGCTTCGGATATGTGATGTCGGAGAACAAAGCGCGTTTCGCTTTTTGCGCGGTGCTTGAATAAATAAAAGACAGTCGGCTTTCAGCCGACTGTCTTTTACTTATTTTGCTTTTCCTCATTTCCCGCCGCAAACCATACCACGGCAACACAGCCCAGATATATGAGCAGACCGAAAACAAGGTCGCTCAGATAATATGCGATCATCAAAGGGATCTCGGAGGACGAGGGCGCGCCCTCGATCTGCGAGAGGGAAATATCGTAGATCATACGGCTGACGATTTTTGTCAGAGAGATGAGAAGCCCCGAGAGGAAAAGAGAGAGCTGAACGGGGTTTGAGAGTCCGAAGATTTTACCCCATTTCAAGGTGTTGTAATCCTCCGCTTTCTTTTCGTCGCCGTGCTTTCTTGCCCATTTCAGTGCCGCATCGTATCGCTTTTTGCTCTTTGATACAAGCCCGGCCGTGACCGCGAGACAGAGTGCCGCCTGCAGGGTGTCAAGTAAAACGGTGAGCAGACCGTCCAGCACGTCGCTGATTATAGTCTCCGAGGAGGAGGGAATGCCGCCCTCGTACATATACGAGCAGAAAATATTCAGCCCGTAACGCAACACCGTTAGAGAGAAGAACACGGCGAGAAATTTTAGCCCGCACTTGCCACCACCGCGCAAAACGGCAAGGGCGATAAAGGAAAAGGTCACAACGTAAACGGCAAGATAAACGATCTCGAGTACCGTTTCAAGAGCGAACGGCAGGTAAGAATTTTCGTATGTCACGTCGCTGCTTATTCTGAAAATAACAGGGCTGAGCACCGCTACGTGCAGGATAAAAAGTAATAAAAGTAATGCCGAAAAGATTATTATGGATAGATTTTTCTTTGAATTTTTCAATTTTTTGCTCCGTTAAAGTTTTTTATGAATATTTGCCGCTTGTGGCTCATATAAATTAAAGAATCAATAGGAAAGGCGGTAAAAAATATGTCAAAAACAGTCGAGATGCCAAGAGTAGATGATAGCAGGTCGCTTCTTCGGTACGAGGCGCCCTTGACGCACGAAATGATGATGGAATACATAAGGATATTTGAATCCCGATACAGCTGTGTTCGGGTGAGCGAGATAGGAAGAAGCGTGCTTGACCGCCCAATACCCATGATAACTCTCGGGAAGGGCAGAAAAAGCGTTCTTTTTGTCGGGGCGCACCACGGCATGGAGTGGATAACCACGGCGATACTATTGAAGTTTGTAAACGAGTACTGCGAGCTTTATTGCAGTAACGGAAAGATAGGCCACACGTCGGTCAGCTACCTCAATTCCGTCCGCACCCTGTGTATAGTTCCGATGCTCAACCCCGACGGGGTCGGTTATTCGATCGAGGGACTGTCGAGCGACAATCCTATCGGGGAAAGGGTCATTGCAATGAACGGTGGAACAGACGACCTGTCCTGCTGGCAGGCAAACGCGCGGGGCGTTGACCTAAATCACAACTACGATGCGGGATTTTACGAATATCTCGCCACCGATGAGGGAAAGCAGAACGCGGGCGGTTCACCCTCAAAATGCGCGGGTGAAAGCCCCGAATCCGAGCCTGAAAGTGCGGCTCTTGCAAATTTCGTCCGTGCCAACGCAAACATAAGCCTTTGCTTGTCTCTCCATTCCCAGGGGGAAGAGATATACAGCGGCGACCGCTTCGGCAATCCGGAGGACAGCCGCAGGATCGGAGATGTTTTGTCCATGCTGTCGGGCTACCGACAAAAAAGAACGAGGGGAAGCGCCATGTACGGAGGATTTACCGACTGGGTGGTCAGCGAGCTTGGAATTCCGTCCTTTACGCTTGAGTGCGGCAAGGGCACGAATCCTCTGCCCATCGAATCCCTCTTTGAGACCTATTACAAGCTTCGCAGACTGCTCTTTGAGGCTCCGATGGTTATATGAGCAGTCGCAATATAGTATCAGCCCTCAGGCGAACAGGGAAACTATCTTATCCCAATAGCGGAAAACAAAATACAGCACCGTCATGTGGGCGGGATAGAAAAGATAGAAGCCGAGCCTCTGCAAAAGCCTGCCCGCTTTTGCAGAGGGCGTGTAGCCCTTTTTGCCGTTGTAAAGCAGGATTGGAATCATGCAGAAGAACTCATAAAGCTGGGTCTTCCCCCAGGAGCTTGCGGGAATGCCGCTCCAATAAGAGAGCAGAATGTTCCGAGCCGAGAAAAGCGCCAAAGCAGGGAAGTACCACACTCTGCTTTCAAGGCTCGACGGGTCGAGGAAATAGAATAAAAGTATCAGCAGCACCGCGTAGAAATCATAGTCGACCGAGAAGCGGTGCGCAAGATAACAGATGAGCAGAATCGGAATGAAAATATAGCACTTGAGGTGCTTTGACTTGGATTTCAGAACAAGGTCGGTGGCATAAAGTGCCGTAAGTCCCAAAAGGAGCGTGAACATGACGTTCTGCGTATGGGGCGCCGAAATTCTGCCTGTTGACATGAGATTGAACGGAATCTCCGAAATCAAAGCCGCCAAGAGCATTCGGAGCATATACAGGAAAACGTTATGGGTTTTCTTGAAGCCCTCCGCCAGCAAAAAGGCGAACAGAGGCATTGCAAGCCTGCCGATTATTCTGAGGATGCTCGCTGCGTTGTAGCTGCCGATGCCGTACATCTGCATGCAGTAACCGATGTGGTCGCAGAGCATGGTGACGCACGCCAGGAGCTTTATTGAATGAGCCGTCATGACTGAGAAAGAAATTCTATTTTGCTACCGCCGTCCTTAAAGTTTACGACAGCAAGTGAATGAAGCTCGATACCCTTTTCTCTGATGCGCTCACCGCCGCCCTGAAATCCCTTTTCGATGCAGATTCCAACGCCCGAAACGGCAGCACCCGCCTGTTCTGCGATGTCAATAAGTCCAAGCGATGCCTCGCCCATGGCAAGAAAATCGTCGATGATGAGAATTTTGTCTGAGGGATTTATGTAATTCTTCGACACTCTGACGGTGAAATCCTTGCCCTTGGTAAATGAGTGAACCACGGTGGAATAAACGTCGCTGTCAAGGTTTTTTGCCTCGGATTTCTTTGCAAAAACCACGGGAACGTCCCCGAAATACTGCGCGGCAATGCAGGCAATGCCGATTCCCGATGCCTCGATGGTCAGAATTTTGTTTACTTCCTTGTGGGCAAAAAGTCTTGCAAATTCCTTGCCCATTTCACGGAAAAGTCCGATATCCATCTGGTGGTTTAAGAAGTTGTCGACCTTCAGAATGCCGCCGCCGGGCAGCTTTCCGTCTTTTAGTATCTTTTCTTCAAGAAGCTTCATTTTTTATCTCCGTTCTGCGCCGCCACGCGGCACAAATGTTTCTTGCACGTTTTTGGGGATTTTTCTATGGCTCCCGTGTGTAAAGGGAGCTGTCAGCATAGCTGACTGAGGGTTTGTTTTGCTTAAATCTTTTCTTTTACAAACCCTCCGTCATTTTCACAAGGAAAATGCCACCTCCCTTTACACAAGGGAGGCGAGAGCAGAAGTCTCTCCGTTCAATCAAATATCAACTCGGTTGCGACGCTCGCCGCTAAAGAATGCCTTTGCGTTCTCTGCCATCTCATTGAGAAGACGCACGCGAGTCTCGTAGCCGCCCCATGCAATGTGAGGTGTGAGACAAACGTTGGGCAGGGATTTTACGCGGTCAATTGGGTGACCTTTGGGGAAGGGCTCGGTTGAATAAACGTCACAGCCAAAGCCCGCCAGCTTGCCCGAGAGCAGGGCATCGGCCACCGCCTCCTCGTCCGTTACGGCACCGCGGGCTACGTTTATGAGAATGGCGTTTTTCTTCATCATGTCAAGCTGAGCTTTTCCGATAAGACCGCGGGTGCCGTCATTGAGGGGTGTGTGCAACGATATAACGTCCGCCTCGCGGCAGAGGGTGTCGATGTCAACACAGCGAACACCCGCCTCGGGGGTTCGCTTGTGGACGATAATATTGCAACCGAATGCCTCGGCTACCCTCGCCACCTGACGTCCGATGTTTCCGTAGCCCACGATTCCCCAGGTCTTGCCGTAAAGCTCGCAGAAGGCAGGAGATAGGCGGTTGGCAACGCCCGACGCCGTGTAATCTCCGCTTTGCACGAACTGCGCGTATTGAGGCAGGTGAGCGATAAGCGACAGAGCAAGCGTGAAGGTTATCTGCGCCACGCACTGAGTTGAATAGCCGGGAACGTTGGTCACGGCAATGCCGTTTTTGCGGCAGAAATCAACGTCGATGTTGTCAAAGCCCGTTGCCGCTTCGCAAATTACTTTCAGCTTTTTGGCTTTTGAGAGAACGGCGGCACTTAGCTTTGCCTTGTTCTGCATGAGAATGTCCGCATCGACGATTCGCTCTTCAATCTCCTCGGGTGTGCTTGTCTGATAGACCTTGACATCTCCGAGTGCTTCCAGCGGCGACAAGTCAAGGTCGTCGCCCAAGGTGGATGCGTCAAGGACTACTACTGTGAGTTTCTCCATACAAAAATCCTTTAACTTTCTTCAAATAATCCCATCTGCGCGCCTGACGTCGGCGGGTTGTAGGGGATTCCCAGATGCTCGTATGCGAGACGGGTCACACAGCGACCTCTGGGGGTGCGGCTCAGATACCCTATCTGCATCAGATACGGCTCGTAAACGTCCTCCAGGGTCACCGCCTCCTCGCCGACAGTCGCCGCCAAGGTCTCAAGACCTACGGGACCGCCGTCGTAGAATTTGATGATGGTCTCAAGCATCTTACGGTCGGTGTCGTCCAGCCCCAGCTCGTCAATTTCCAGCTT
>CAZISP010000086.1:0-5785 GCA_964541955.1 uncultured Lachnospiraceae bacterium | reverse complement strand
AGCCAGGATCAAACTCTCTAAAAAATTGTATCTCAAGCCTCCTCGCGGAGGCTTAAAACCTTTTTTAGAGCTTCATCTGCTCGTTTTACTTTTGTTTGAGTAGTATTCTCAAGAAATTGCGAGATTCGTCTTTTCACACATCTTTAATATGCTTTGTACTTCATCTCTTGTTGTTCAATTTTCAATGACCGATCGCTTCCCGCCCCTTTTGGCGGACAGCTTGTCTATTATATCACCATCTTCCCCGCTTGTCAAGCACTTTTTTCAAAATTTTCAAAATATTTTTTTGGAGCAGAAAATCATGCCTTTGTAATCCCGCCGAAACGGACGTTCAAGCGCTCCGTCTCCGCGAGAAACGGATTCGGGGGCGCCTTTCGGAAGGCGCCCCCGAGGAAATTCCTAATGTGAAGATTTTATGATTTTTCTTGGGCACTTCTCGGCACACAAGCCGCACTCGGTGCATTTGTCGTAGTCGATTGATGCCACGTAGTCCTTGACCGTGATCGCACCCGCAGGGCAATTCTTCTCGCATATCTTGCAGCCGATACAACCCACCTCGCACTGACGGCGCACCACCGCACCCGGCTCCACCGACCTGCAGCCTACCCAGAAGTCAGCCTCAAAGGGAATCAGTTCAATTATATGCTTGGGGCAGGCGGCAACGCAGACGCCGCAGCCCTCGCACTTATGGTAGTCAACCGCCGCAACGCCGTCCCGAACCGAAATAGCCCCGAACGGGCAAGCCGCAACGCAGCTGCC
The DNA here is from genome assembly GCA_964541955.1 of uncultured Lachnospiraceae bacterium. Lineage (GTDB taxonomy): Bacteria > Bacillota > Clostridia > Oscillospirales > CAG-272 > SIG710. The sequence goes on along the minus strand of CAZISP010000086.1, from coordinate 5,026 downwards.
AAGACCGACACAGCCGTTGGCGCAGACCTTGTCGCCGCCCGCGAGAGACGCGGCAGAGATACAGTCGGGCGCACCGCTGTAAACGTATTTCTTTTTGGCAACTCCGCAAGAGCCCGAGCACATGACCTGCGCCCGCTTTCTCTCAAAGCCGCCAACCTCAACGCCCATGATTTTTCCTACAGCCTTTGCGGTCTCCTCGCCGCCAACGGGGCAGGAGGAGGGCTTTGCGTCGCCCGAAACGATCGCCTCTGCCAAAGCCGAACAACCCGAATATCCGCAGCCGCCGCAGTTAGCACCGGGAAGACACTCAAGTATCCGCGGAACGCGCTCGTCGACCTTTACTTCAAATATCTTTGAGGCGACAGCAAGAACTATGCCGAAAAATCCGCCCAGCGCGGCAAAGATGAGAACGGTAGTCAATATTTCTTTCATTTTCCGTCCTCCCTATCAAAAGCTCATTCCCGAGAAGCCCGAGAATGCCATTGCCAGAAGTCCCGCCGCAATAAGCGTCAGAGGGAAGCCCTTGAAGGCTCTCGGGGGCTCGGAAAATTCCATTCTCGCGCGTACTCCCGCGAACACCACGATGGCAAGGGCAAAGCCTATTGCCGCCGCAAAGCCGTAGCAGACCGACACGATGAAATTGAAGCCGTTCTGGATATTTACCAATGCCGAGCCCAGCACCGCGCAGTTTGTGGTGATGAGCGGCAGGTAGATCCCAAGAGCACTGTAAAGGGCGGGAACAAATTTACGCAGGAACATCTCGATGAACTGCACGAGAGCCGCTATAATTAATATGAAAGAAACCGTTTTCAGATATTCAAGTCCAAGGGGCACGAGAATGAGATAATACACAAGCCACGTGACCGCGCTTGAAAGGGTGATGACAAAGGTCACCGCCATGCCCATACCAAGGGCGGTAGAGGGCTTATCCGAAACGCCAAGGAAAGGACAGCAGCCGTAGAACTTGGAGAAAATGAAGTTTTCAACGATTACGGCGCTGAACATCAGAAGAAGAACCTGTGTAAACGTCATGTCGTCTCCTCCTCTCCGCTCTCGGGCGAGCCCGTCGTCTCAAGCCTTGCAAGTCTTGCACGATCCTCGCGGGTGTTGCGTATCTTCTGAACGCCCGCGATAATGAATCCGAGGGTCAGGAACGCGCCGGGAGGCAGAATGAAAATGATCGCGGGGTTATACCAATCGCCTAAGATTTGCAAGCCGAACAGAGAGCCCGAGCCGATAAGCTCGCGCACGAAGGCGATAAGGCAGAGGGCAAAGGTGAAGCCCAAGCCCATTGAAAGTCCGTCAAAAATCGACGGAATGACGGGATTTTTCGAAGCAAACGCCTCGGCTCTCGCCAAAATGATACAGTTTACAACGATAAGGGGAATGAACAGTCCAAGCGAGCCGTAAAGCTCGAAGAAGAACGCCTTCATGAGAAGCTCGACCGCCGTTACGAAGCCCGAGATGATAACTATGTACGCCGCGATCCTCACCTGCTTTGGGATAAACCTGCGGCACAGAGAAATAAACATATTGGAGCAGACCAGCACCGCCGTTGCCGCAACGCCCATTCCGACGGCGTTTGTCAGCGAGGTCGTCACCGCCAGGGTAGGACACATGCCGAGAAGCTGAACGAGAGTGGGGTTATTGTCGATCACTCCGTTTTTAAGAGATGCAACAAATCCGTTTTTCTTCAATTAGATCCACCTCCCAACCGTTCCGCCAACGCCGCCGTTGCCGCGTTGACGCCCGTGAGCACCGCTTTTGAGCTTCTGGTCGCGCCCGAGATAACGTCAATATCGCCCGAGGCAGACAAAGCCTCTCCCTTGCCCGCGTACTGAGCCAGATATTCATCGTCGTCAACTCTCGTTCCAAGACCGGGAGTCTCGGACATTGACACTATCTTAACTCCGATTATAGTTCTGTCGGCAGCCATTGCCACCATCATCTGAACGTCGCCGCCAAAGCCGGGGGAAAACACGGATGCACAATAGCCGAGCGTTTCTCCTCCCTCTGCCACGCGGTAGATCGTCTCAACAAGCTCACCGTCGGTGTCAAGCCTGTCAAGCTCGGTAAATTCTATCTCCTCCGAGCCGAAAAGGGAGACCATCGCCTCTCTTCTCTGCTTCACCTCGTTTGCCGAGATCTGATCTCTCGTAACAAGGTTCACAAATGACAGAACGAAGGCCACCACGGCGCAAATAGCAAGCAAAATGCCGCCGATTTTCAGCGAATAGAGCACGTTCGATTCCTTTTTCATGATTTCGGTCGTGTTATTTTCCATTTGCCGCACCTCCGAAAACCTTGGGAACCGTCAATTTATCAATGTAATAAACAAGCGAATTCATAATAAGTATCGCAAAGGACACGCCCTCGGGATAGCCGCCGAAATAGCGGATAAGCACCGTTACGGCGCCACAGCCCGCGCCGAAAATGAGCTTTCCCTTGCCTGTGATGGGCGAGGTGGAATAATCGGTCGCCATAAAGAACGCGCCCATGAGAAGTCCGCCCGAGAAGACCTGCGAGAGCACGAAGCTCGCCGTGTCGGCATTCTGCGGAAAAAGGGCTGTGAGAAGCACGACGCTTCCCACGTACGCCGCGGGAATATGCCAGGTTATAACGCGGCGAACGAGCAGATACGCACCGCCGAGAAGCAAGAGAACCCCCGAAACCTCACCGATACAGCCGCCCACCTCGCCGAGAATAAGGTCAGCCATACCAACGTCGGGCAGTACTCCGCCCTTCAGCGAGGACAGAGGGGTTGCGCCCGCAACCACGTCAACGTCCGAAGCGGACGCGAAAACGCCCAGTCTCGAAAAGGGTTTTACAAAGGTATTCATCTCCCCCGGCCAGGCAAAAAGAAAAACTCTCGCCGCCAGCGCGGGATTCATGAAATTCTTGCCGATGCCGCCGAAAAGCTGTTTTACAACCACAATAGCAAATACTCCGCCGACAATCGGCATATAATAAGGAACGCTCGATGAGAGCGACAGACCCAGCAAAAGTCCCGTTACCGCCGCCGAGCAGTCTCCGACAGTGACCTTTTTGTGCATCAGCTTCTGAAAGACAAGCTCGGACAAAACGCAGGACGCAACCGAGAGCACCACCACCACCGCCGCGCGCAGTCCAAAGCAGACAACGCCCCAAATGAGCGCGGGAATAAGGGCGATGATAACGTCGGTCATAATCGACCTTGTGGTATCGTGGTGACGGATATGGGGCGAGGGGGAAACGGTCAGAAGCTCGGGGTAGCCCGTGCCCGTGAATTCATTCTTATTCATCAGCTCTCCCTCCTCAATTTACGTTAATGTTTGCGGCGTTTTCCTTGGCCTTTGCGCGCTCCGCCGATTTTTGCGCCCGAAGTGCGCCCTTAGCCGCCCGAATGTGCTGAACTATCGGTACGTGGCCCGGGCAGTTATACGAGCAAGTGCCGCACTCAACACAGCTCAGAATATGATACGCATCGGCATCGGAATACCGTCCGTGCTGAGCAAACAGCGCCAGGTAATTGGGCATCAGGTGCATGGGGCAGTTTTTCACGCAACGACCGCAACGAATGCAGCTATGCTCCTGCTTGTCCTCGGCGCACATCTCGCTTGAGAGCACCAAGACAGCCGACGTGCCCTTTGTCACCGAGCCGTCAATATTCCACTGCGTCGCGCCCATCATAGGGCCGCCGTTTATTATCTTCTTGGGGGTCTTTTTAAGCCCTCCGCAAAACTCAATCAAGTCTCTGTAAGACGAGCCGATGGGCGCAAGAACGTTTCTCGGCTTTTGCACACAGTCGCCGTCCACCGTCACGACACGCTCGATAAGAGGCATGCCCGTGGCAAAAGCGCGGTAAATGGCGGCGCAGGTCTCGGCGTTGAACACAACGCATCCCACGTCCGCGGGAAGCTTGCCCGCAGGCAGCTCCTTGCCTGTGATGGCGTATATGAGCTGGCGCTCGTCGCCCTGGGGATACTTGGTCTTCATGACGCACATATGTATCATCTTGCTTTGGGCAATTTTCTCTTCCATTTTCGCAACGGCATCCATTTTGTTGTTTTCAACGGCGATGTATGCGTCGCGCAAGCCAAGAGCCTTCAGAAGAATCTTCGTTCCGTTGATTATCTCGTGGGGACGCTCAAGCATCAGTCGGTGGTTCGCCGTGATAAATGGCTCACACTCGGCACAATTTATGATAAGGTGGTCAACCTTGTCCACAGCCGACCCGATTTTTGCGTAAGTGGGGAAGGTTGCGCCGCCCATGCCCGAAATTCCCGCCGCGCGGACAAGCTCAACGATATCCTCTGTGCTCGCCTCGGACAGCTTTTTAGGAAAAGGCTTAACGTCGGGCGAGATCTCGTCAAGCCCGTCGTTTTCGATAACCACGGTCATAACGGGCTGCGCCTTTGCATCGTTCACCGATACTATCTCGCGGACGGTGCCCGAAACGCTTGAATGAACGGGACAGCCAAGTCCGCCGCGCACCTCGCCGATAAGCTGACCCCGCAGAACTCTGTCACCCGCTTTTACCACGGGAGAGCACGGTGCGCCTATGTGCTGTGCCATTGGTATGGCAACGGTCTTGGGTGCCGCCAGCCTTTCGACGGGCGAATCCTTTGTGTTTTTGTGTTCCGCCACGTGGGAACCGCCCTTAAACGTATATGCCAAAAAAATCACGCTCCTCAAAAAAAGAACATTTCACTTATATTCCTTTTAATTATATAGCAATTCCCCCTGTTTTTCAAGGGGGAAAGGTAATTTTGGCGCAATATGCAAAAAATGCCGCCGAGAGGTTTGAAAAAAGAAAAATCCGGCTAAAAATTTAACAAAGCAGGATTTTTTGCAAAAAGGGGTTGACAAAGCGATTTTTTTATGATATAATTCCATCCGTGCCAAAAAAATCGGCATCCTGCATGGCGGAATAGCTCAGTTGGCTAGAGCGCTCGGTTCATACCCGAATGGTCGTTGGTTCAAGTCCGACTTCCGCTACCAGGCCCGTTGGTCAAGCGGCTAAGACACCGCCCTTTCACGGCGGTAA
>CAZISP010000085.1:0-5792 GCA_964541955.1 uncultured Lachnospiraceae bacterium | reverse complement strand
AGACCGAAGGGCGAATAACTCGGAGGTAGTGAGCGAAGCGAACGGCCGAGCGGTAGTGAATGACAGTCCGGTGGACTGTCAGAGCCGCGAGGTGACCGAAGTCAAATTTTCCGCAGAAAATTTGACAAGACCATGAGGTTCAAATTATGTCCCCGCAACCAAGAAAAGCCTTGGAATCGCAACGATTCCGAGGCTTTTTTCGTTGCTGTTCAACGTCGATCTATTAGGATCTGTTCCTATCTTTTTGTCGGTTGATTGACGGTTGCGGCGGAAAGCATACACAAATTTTAGTTTTATAACAACGCGAAACCCGACAGGTTTTACTTCGCTTTAACGTGCCGCCCGCGGGGCTTTAAGGCTGCGCCGCGTCTCCGAAGGTGCGGCCGCGGTGGCGCTTATATACCTGCAGAAATGCCTCGGGGCTTCCGTATCCTACCGAAGCGGCGATCTCGCTGATCCGGATATCCGGGAAGCTCTGCTTTAGCTCTTCCGCGCGGCGGAGGCGGTTTTCTACAATATAGTGCTTGGGGGAGCTTCCCGTTTCCGCCTTGAATACCCGCCACAGATGCTTTTCGGATATGTGCAGGCTTGCCGCGATGGAGGAGACCGAGATATCCATGTCGAAATTCTCTTCTATGTAGGCTTTTGCGCGATTCACGTAGTCCGACGGCTTCTCCCAGGCTCTCTCGGGAAGGCGGACGGCGGCGAGCACGGTAAACAGCAGCCCGAGGAAATCGATCTCGGTGGCGTTCTCCGCTCTTTCGGGGTTCTCAAGAAACTCGTCAAGCGCCTCGTGCAGTGCGGAGCAGTGCTTAAAATCAACAACCCGAGCGGTTGTCAGCCCCATGCAGTCAAGGAATCTTGCCGCTTCGCTACCGCCGAATTTTACCCAGTAAATATGCCAATCATCGCCCCGCTCGTACCAGCATTTCTCGTTGGGGAAGGAAACGAAGCCTTGCCCGGACATAAAGGGAGCTCCGCAGAATTTTCCGTTTCCCGTCCGCAGAAAGTGGAGAGTGTAATAATCACGGTAGGCGGGAAAGGCTTCCTTTGCCTGTTTCCAGCGACGTTTGCCTATCTCGCTCACGAACAAGGCACTCGACAGCCTTGAGGGGCAGATAATGTACTTGAAATTCACGTCGCCGCGGTAGTTTTCAATTTTCATGGCCTCGCCTCCGGCGGCGCGTTTTTGGTGTCACGGCTTTCCATGTAGCGCTTCGCCTGGGTGGAGAAAAGCTCGAAATATTTTCCCTCCGCCGCCATCAGCTCGGCGTGCGTTCCTTCCTCGATGACGCGCCCGTATTCAAGCACGACGATTTTGGATGCGATCGTGGCGCTTGACAGACGGTGGGAGACGAAGATAGAGGTCTTGTTTTGCCTGAGCATATCGAACTGTGTGTAGATCTCTTGCTCAGCCAGAGGGTCAAGAGACGCTGTGGGCTCGTCAAGAATCAGAATATCGTGATTGCTGTAAAAGGCTCGCGAGATCGCCAGCTTTTGCCACTGCCCGATGGAAAGCTCCGTGCCGTTTTCCTCAAAATGACGCATGAGGGGGGTGTCGTAGCCGTCGGGCAGACGGGAGATGAAATCGTCCGCGTCGCCAAGCTGCGCCGCGCGCAAAACCTCGCTTTGGTCAGCCTTGCGGCCAATGTCACCGAAGCGAATGTTCTCGCTGACGGTGAAGGCGTAGCGTCCGAAATCCTGGAAGATGATACCGAAGGTCTTGTAAACGTCCTCAAGCGAGTAGGAGCGCAGATCCTTGCCGTCAAGGAGAATTGTGCCCTGGGTGGGGTCGTAAAGTCTGGTGAGGAGCTTGATGAGGGTGGTCTTGCCCGCGCCGTTGAGTCCTACGAGAACAACGGTTTCTCCGGGGTTGAATTTCAGATTTATGTTTTGCAAAACGGGCTTATCGGCACCCGGATACGTAAAGCTGACGTTGCAAAATTCGATTGAATGAGGCTCGCCGCGCTTTACCTGCTCGGGCTTGTCGGTGTTTGGAACGACCGTGGGCTTGTCACTCATAAAGGACATGAGATTGTCGATAAAGAGGGTGCCCTCGTAGACGGTTGCGGAGGTTGAGATGATGGAGGTGACCGAGCTTGCAATGCTTGTCAGCGCGCCCGTGTAGAAGGAATAGTCACCGATGAGAATTCTGCCCATGAACACCATAAATGCTATCATTGCAAAGAAAATGCAGTTGGTCACGGCAGAGATCACGGCGATCACAACGTGCCATACGCTCTCGGCGAGGATAAGGTGGCGCAGACCCTTGAAGTAGATCTCGAAAATCTCCTTGAAGCGCCCGATCAGGGTGTCGCCAAGGCCGTAGATTCTGATCTCCTTGGCCACGTCCTTGTTTACCATGGTGGAGCTGTAATAGTTCATCTGGCGGCGTTCCTTTGAGCGGTGACGCATATAGAAAAAGTTTTTGCGGCGATAGGTGAAGCTGATTATTGCCGAGGGGATCGAAATAATGACGATAACTATTGCCGACCACCACATATCGGGAGCGGTGGCGAGGACGAGGACATAGGAGACGAGAGTGATCAGCAGGCTGATCATGCTGAATATGGAGGTTATAACCTGGAGGGGTCTGTGCCCTGCCTCGCGATTGGCGTTTTCCAGCTTTTCATAAAACGCGGGCTGGTCAAAGGCGGCGATGTCTGTCTCCTTCGCCTTTTCCATGATTCGTACGCGAACCTGCATGGTGACGCGCTCTCCCGCTATCCTGGTGATGGCGTTGGAGATCTGACCGATCACCGTGTTGATTATTCTGAACAGGAAGATCGCGATCAGCAGAAGGAACAGGCAATCCGAGGCAAATTCGATTTTGAGGAATTCACCGAGCCCGCCTCCTTGCCCGAACCTGGTCTGCAGAGCGTTGAGCAGCTCCTTTGACACGTAGGACGTGGCAACGGGGATAAGTCCTTGAAGGATCGTTACCGCGGTCAGGGCGGCAAGAATCCACCTGCCCGTCTCGTGAACGAGCTTGATGACATAGATCAGACGGCTGAAGAAGCCTCCTGTCAGCTTTTTCAGGTAGGCGGGAACTTCTTTTATGCTTTTTGGCTTTGGAATTTTTTCGTATTCGAACATTCTCGGAGGCATTCTCGAAAATCTCCTTTGCGTATTTTATCCATTTAAGTATAGCACGAAATTTCTTTTTTTACAAGTATACAACTAAAATTTGCCCTCGGGTATTGAAGAATCGTGCGGTTTGAGATATAATAAGCTTAAATAAAAGAAAGGCTTTAACAATTATGAAGACTTATTTGGGTGCGTCGGATATACTTCTGCCCGATTTCGGCAGGATCGAGGGTGAGCGCTGGGCTGTCGTTGCCTGCGACCAATATACAAGCGAGCCCGGGTATTGGGAAGAAGCTGAGAGGGCGGTGGGCGACAGCCCCTCGACGCTGAGGGTCATTCTTCCCGAGGTTTATCTGAGCGAGACGGAGGAGAGGGTCCCCGGGATAAACGCGGAGATGGAGGGCTACCTTAAAAACGTGCTCGTTTCCCACCCTCACAGCATGATTTTTCTTGAAAGAACCCAGCGCAACGGCGTTGTTCGCCGCGGGATCGTGGGTGTCGTTGATCTTGAGGAATACGATTACAACCGCAATTCCGCTTCACTCATTCGCGCCACCGAGGGAACGGTGCTTTCCAGGATTCCCCCGAGAGTAAGGATACGCCGCGACGCGGCGATCGAGCTGCCTCACGTTATGCTTCTTATCGACGACCCTGCAAAGACGGTCATCGAGCCGCTGATCTCAAAGAAAAGTGAGCTTGAAGCCGCTTACGATTTTGATCTTATGTGCGGCGGCGGCCACGCAAAGGGCTTCTTTCTGCCCGAGATCGAGCAGGAGAGGATAAACGGAGCGCTCTCCGCGCTCATTACTCCAAAAGCCATGGCAGAGCGATACGGCGACGGCTCTTTTTCTCCCCTGCTTTTCGCCGTGGGCGACGGAAATCATTCTCTTGCCACCGCCAAGGCTTGCTACGAGGAGCTGAAAGAAAAGCTGGGCGAGGAGGAGGCGAAAAAAGCCCCCGCGAGATACGCTCTTTGCGAGGTGGTGAACCTCCATGACGAGGCCTTGCGATTCGAGCCCATCTACCGCGTTATGTTTAACGTTGACCCCGTTGACGTTGTGAATGAGCTGAGAAAATATTCCGAGCTTTTGCACGGGAGCGAGCCGGCGCAAAGGGTGCAGATATTCAGTGAGCTTTTCGACAGCGAATACGAGTTCACCCGCCCCGAGGCGCTTTTGACGGTGGGAACGCTCCAGAATTTCCTTGACAAATACGTTGAAGCCCACCCCGAGGCGGAGGTGGACTACATACACGGCGAGGATTCTCTCGTTGCTTTGGCGAGGGGCGAGGGAGCCATCGGATTTATTTTCGACGGTATGGAGAAAAATCAGCTTTTCAAGACCGTCCTCTGCGACGGCGCGCTTCCGCGCAAAACCTTTTCCATGGGTCACGCCCACGACAAGCGCTATTATCTGGAGTGCAGAGGGATAAGGTAAGCGGAAACGCTTATCATACCGGCAAATTCGGTACTGTCGAATTTGCGCCAAGCCCCCTTTGAAAAGGGAACCCCCCCTTTGAAAAGGGTGTTGGATCCCCCAAACTAAAAAGCAAAAACGGAGGTTGAACTCCTCCGTTTTTGTTGACTTGCCCCTCCCAAAAGGAACCCCAAACTAAAAGACAAAACGGAGGCACACGAAACGTGAAAAAAATATTCAATTACATTCTGCTCCTGAATTGGGGCTGGCTTGTCTCATCACTCATAAGTGCTGTGGCAACCTTCCGCCCCGTCCTTTTGACCTCGGATGACATGGTCGCACTTTGGCTGCTTCCGTTTATCGCGGTCATGCTTGTGTTTATAGCAGAGCACAAAATGTATAAAAAATCGTGGTTACAGGGTGTGCTCAGAGCAGTTGCCGTCATTTCTCTTGTTCTTGGCGAATTTCTTCTCTGCACCGTCCTTTACCGCAGCTTTTCGGCCTTCAAGTACGTATCGGGTTGTATTATGCTCGGTCTGTTTGCTGTTTTGCTGGTTCTTTTCTACAAGGCATACAACAGATTGCTTCTTCAAAAGGTAACAGCCGTATGGGAAGCCACGTCTCTTGTCACCGCCATAATCGGCGTCACTCTCTGGGTTCCCAATATGTGGGGAATATCCCTGCCGCAGATAACTCTGAGCGGAGACCTTCTCGACTATTACATAGGTCTGCTTTCCCTGACCTTTATCACCATTTCGGTCATGAGCATGCTCTCGGACAAGAGCGTTATCATTTATTGGGAAAACGTCGCCGAGGCGAAGCTCATCAAGCCGTTGTTTTGCAGCTTTGTGGCGTACACGGCTTATTCAATTTCCGCCACCGTAGGCGCGGGCATCAGCGTTTTGCTTGACAACGCCCTTGCTTTCACAGTCTTTCTTGCGCTGAACGTCCTGATTCTGGTATGCCTGACTCTGACTATGGTGGACGTTTACTACGGCAGAGAGCAAAAGAAGAGAGCTCTTGCGAAAAAATTAAAGAGTGCGATGTTTGTCAGTTGGTTCCCCCGAGGCTTCTGCGAGGAAACAATGGAATTTAGCAACTTAAACTACAGCTCCATGATGCAAAATCTCCAGTATTATCTTTACCATGAGGTGGAAGAGCATAACATTCCGTACATCCGCGAGGTGGCGGAGCTTTACGGTGGATACATGAATTGCTTTGACAGCAAGGAGGGTGAGGAGGTCAAAAAGCTTTTGTTCTCGGCACCCATCGAATTGAATCAGATGGTTC
>CAZISP010000084.1:0-5853 GCA_964541955.1 uncultured Lachnospiraceae bacterium | reverse complement strand
ACGTCCGCAAACGCCCAGACCTCCCATTATCTTCGCCTCGTCACGGATACCTATCTGTCTCAGCTCGATTCTTGTGCGGAAAACTCCCGCCAGGTCCTTTACAAGCTCGCGGAAATCAACTCGTCCGTCGCTTGTGAAATAAAAGAGAAGCTTTGAGTTATCAAAGGTATATTCAACGTCCACCAGCTTCATCTCAAGCTTGTGGTCCGCGATCTTCTTCATGCAGACCGAGAACGCCTCTTCCTCTTTCTTCGTGTTCTCCTCGTGCCTTGCGTGATCCTGCTCTGTAGCAACTCTGACCACCTGACGCAGAGGAGGAACTATCTCGCTCTCGTCCACCCGGGTATTACCCACCACAACGTAGCCGTATTCAAGGCCTCTGGCGGTCTCTACCACCGCATGCTCGCCGCTCTTTAAGGCGATCTCACCGGGTGCAAAATAATACACCTTGCCCGCGCCGCGGAATCTGATGCCCACAACGTCAACGGGATGCTCGGGGGGCTTCTTCTCATAGGTTATGGGCTCGGGAAGCTCCGCCGGCTCAATGTCGTCCTCTACCGGCTCGGGATCGTAGTCCGAACCGATGGTCAGCTCGAAATTGGTGAAATTGAGACCGAGCTCCTCGTCGCGGGGCGAGTCCTGATGCTGAGATCTCTCGTCTCTGTTCTGTCTGTCGGGGCGTCTGTCACGACGGCGACGGTTGTTTCTTCTGTTTCTGTTCCTGCCGCCATCATTTCTGCCCTCACCGCCCTGTCCGTTATCCTTGGGGCGGTTCTCAGCAGGAGCGTTATCCTTCTTTTGAGCGGGTTTTTGAGAGACGGGCTCGCCCGTCATAAACGAGGAGAAGGCATCGTCTGCCGAGCGGGTCTTGATTCCCCCGTCGTTGTTTGAATCGTTGCCTCTGTTTTGATTTTTATGAGGCTTCTTGCCGTAAAAGGGCTTGCCGTGGTTTTTCCCGGGGCGATTTGCGCCCTCTCCGCCCTTTGACTTGTTTTCGTTATCCATATTTGCCTGTTTATTCCTTTCCGCGGCGGGATACCGCCGTTCTATATCAGCTTGCATTTCACCGCAAGCGAAAAAAGTATCAATCTCACGTTTCCGTAGGCGAATGCCGAGTCAATTGCCTCCTCGACAGCCTCAAAAACGTTCATGAGATCTGACATTGAGATGGCAAAGGACACGTCCTCCGCTTCTTCTCTTGACGAGTAGAAGCAAAGCTCACCCTCGTCGCTCTTTTTGGCGACCACCAGGTCTCGCACCGCCAGCCTGAGCTGTGCCAGCTGAAGCAAAAGCTCGTCACGCTTCTGGGCGAATTTGAAGATAAGCGCCGCGCCGCTCTTTGTTGAGCGGGATTCAACAGCCGAAACGAAATCTCTCGCCAATTTTCGCCTTGCAAGAATCGGCTCTCTTTCACGCTCGTCAAGCAGCTCGACAGCGCGGCCGATGCTTCCTCCCGCGACCGTCAGAACATCCGCAAACTCTTCGGGGGAATTTCGACGAAGCTCCTGCGCCGCATCGCTCTCGCGGCAGATGTATTTCTCGACCTCCATGGCCGTCAGCTTCTCTGTGACAAGACGGGGCGCGCGGCTCCGAACCGTTTCAAGCAAAGCCCGACTATCCTCGCAAAGAAGAAGAAAAATAACGTAAGGGGGAGGGGATTCAAGAGTCAGAAGAAAGGCGTTCTGCGCCTGGGAATTCATGGTGTGCGCGTCCTCGATCACGTACACCTTGCTGTCAACGTCATTTGGCAGAAGGCGAACATCCTCGCGAAGGGAGCGGATAATATCCACACCCATCTGAGCCTTGTCAGGGTCTTTTTTCACCGTGATAACGTCGGGCGAGTTTCCCGAGAGTATCTTCCTGCAGTTCTCGCAAGCTCCGCAGGGCAAAGGCAAGGAATCCTCCGACTTCATCGTGCAGGAAAGAGCCGCCGCCATCTGAAGTGCCAGCGTGCGCTTGCCGCTTCCCTTTGCTCCCTCGATTATGTACGCATGGGAGAGCCCTCGGCCGAGAATATCAGCTGCCAGCCGCTCTCTCAGTGCCTTATTGCCCGCAACAGCGGGAAATGCCGTCTTCAATTCTCGCACCCTCTCACATTTTATTTTTTGCCGATTGTAATTATATCAAAAAAAAAGGCGAATGTCAAGTGCCGCCACAAAACCGCAGTCCCGAAAACCGCAAAAACCCTCGGTCATTTTCACCAAATCGTCAAAAATCACTTGAAATGGCACATCTCTTGTGGTAAAATATACTGAGTTTTATATAAAAGGAAGATCATCTTAAAAAGGAAAGGTTTCAAAGGTCCGAATTATGTTCAAAAAATCACGTATTCTCACCTTTACGGTCATGCTGGCACTGCTCGCTTCGCTTCTGGCGGTAAGCGCTTTTGCCGAGGGCGACGGGGTGCTCTCTGTCACAGCCTCCGATATCGTTGACGGCAAATTCACCGCAACGGTCAGCATCTCGGGCAACCCCGGAATCTCGGGCATGAGCCTCAGGCTTGGATTTGACAGCAAAAAAATGACCCCCGTGTCATTTGACGCATCAAATGGCATCTGCCCGGAGGCAATGTCAAACGTCACTCAGGAAAACGCTGATCTTTCCGCCCTTGACGAAGTTTCATATTTCTTTGCCGTAACCGACGACATCGCAACAGACGGCATTCTCTTCAACGTGACCTTCAGCATCTCCGCCGATGCCGCGGGAGTTGGCGACCTGGTGCTTTCATATGCAAGCGGAGGCGTGACGAATTCCGCTTACGGCACTCTCACCCCCGACATATCCAACTGCACCGTGGACATCTCAAGTGCCATGTACCCGGGCGGCGTTATCACCCTTGAAAGCGAATATCTGGGGCTTGATTTCTACCGTGTCAGCGTAGGTCTCTACGGAAACCCCGGCATCGCGGCGCTCAGATTCACGTTGAAGCTGTCCGAATCGGTGGTCGTTCGCTCGGTTGACTTCACGGGTCTTTTCGACGGCGTGACCTCGAACACGACCCAGCCCGGCGTTGATCTCTCAACGCTCGCAAGCATTTCCTATAATTACACGGCCATCGAGAACAATACGGACACGGGCGAGCTTTTCAGCTTCACGCTGAGACTTGTTGACGGCTTCGGAAGAATCACGGTTGAATACGGAGAAGGAGATATCGTTAATTCCGATCTTGAGATTCTCTCTCCCCACAAATCCACCTTGACCTTCGGAACGCTTGATATCGCGACGGTTTCCTTTGACGGAAACACAGATCTGCCGCTCAGCGGAGATATTCCCGCGGCTGTCACTTACGTAAAGAACGCCTGCATCACCCTTCCATTCTGCCCCGAGCGCGAGGATAAAGCTTATTTCCTTGGCTGGTCGGAGGACAAAAACGCCACTTCCGCCACCTATCAGCCGCAAGACAAGTTCCTTGTAACAAAGGACACGACTCTGTACGCTGTATGGACGGTCAGAACCTACACCGTAAGCTACGATGCAAACGGCGGCACGGGCGCGCCGTCCGCTCAGACAAAAATCCACGGTTTTGACGTCACCCTGTCCTGCGACGTTCCCACCAGAGCAAATTACGATTTCGCGGGCTGGTCGGTACTGAGTGACGGCACGGCTGTTGATTACGCGGCAGGCGACGTCTACAGCGAGAATATCTCGGTCACGCTCTATGCCGTCTGGAAGCCTCATCGCTATTCGGTCAGCTTCAATGCAAACGGCGGCGAGGATGCCCCTGCTCCCATCGTTAAGATCCACGGAATCGACACCACCCTTCCCACAGCCATTCCCGTAAAGTCGGGGCTCGGTTTTGCGGGCTGGTCCGACAGCTCGTCGGGCAACGCAAAATATCTCCCCGGCGATAAGTACACGGCAAACGGTGACACCGTGCTTTACGCTGTCTGGACAAGCGATAAATACGACGTGGCATTCGATGCAAACGGCGGAACAAACGCCCCTGCGCCCGTCTCAATGGCAAGCAGCCTTACACTCACACTGCCCCTGAACATTCCCGAAAAGGAAGGCTTCTCTTTCCTTGGCTGGGCAGAATCAAAGAGCGCCGCCGCGCCCGACTACAAAATCGGCGACGTCTATTCAAAGAAAACCTCTGTCACGCTCTATGCGGTATGGGAGACCGCAAAATACACCGTAACCTTTGACACAAACGGCGGCGAGGGCAGCTTCGCGCCTGTCACGTTCAGCTTCGGCGGCTCGGCGACCATCCCCTCGACCATTCCCGCAAAGACCGGCGCGGACTTCCTTGGCTGGGCGGAAAGTGCTGACGCAACCGAGGCCGCCTACGCTCCCGGCGGCAGCTTCTCCTACAATCGCAGTGCAACTCTCTACGCTGTCTGGAGCCCTCACAAATATAAGATTACGTTCAACGCAAACGGCGGCACAAACGCCCCTGCCTCTCAGGAAAAGCTCCACGGCACCGATCTTCGTCTGTCAGCCGTAAAGCCTTTGAAGGAGGGCTATACCTTCCTTGGCTGGGCAGAGAGCGCAAACGCTCTCGAACCCGCATACAAGGCAGGCGGGCTCTACACCTCCGACAAGGGGACCACGCTCTATGCCGTATGGAAGGTGACCACCTACACCGTGACCTATAACCTGAACGGAGGCACCGGATCAGCCGTCACGGGCACAAAAATCCACGGCACGCCTCTTATCATCACTTCGTTCCAACCCACAAAGTCAGGCTACACCTTCCTTGGCTGGGCGTATACTCCCGATGCTCTTTCCCCGAATTTTGTGGCGGGCAACACCTACACCGAGGATGCTCAGGTAACTCTTTACGCCGTCTGGACGGTGAAGAGATATATCGTTGCCTACGATGCAAACGGTGGAGCCATTGCCCCCGGCGCACAATATAAGATTCACGACGTTCCGCTTACCATTGTAAATATCAAGCCCGCAAGGGAGGATTATGTTTTCCTTGGTTGGGCTCTCACATCGGAGGAGCAGACCGTCGCCTACCAACCCGGAGACACCTATTCCGACAATGCTGAGCTGACCCTCTACGCAGTCTGGTGCGAGGCGGCAAGCGCCGCCGAGATCACTCTGAGCGTGACGAGCGGCGGCGGCAAGCTCCGCGTTGACGTGAATCTTGCGCTCAATCCCGGAATCGCCGCCCTTTCCTTCAGACTGAACTTTGACAGCACGAAGGTAAAGTTAATTGAGATCGCCGCCAACGAGGACGACGAGCCCGAAGGCGTTCTCTCGGGCGCAACGCTTAACTTTGACGTCACGAGCATTCCCGACGGAACCAGCTACATCGACTTTGGCTGGTACAGCGGCTCAAACAAAAAAACGACGGGCGTGATACTGTCCGCCACGTTTGAGCTTCTGTGTGATGTCGGTGAGGAAACGGAATTCTCGGTTTCTCTTCTGAAAAACACCTCAAACGCCGGCGGCAAGGTAGTGCCGACAGGCGTTGACAGGGTTTGCTTCACCATCCCGGATTTCATGCCCGGCGACCTGAACGACGACGGCAAAATCAACGCAACCGACGCCGTAATGCTCGCTCAGTATTTGGCAAGCTGGGCGGTGGACATGAACATCAATGCCGCCGACTGCAACGGTGACGGCACAATCAACGCAAAGGACAGCGTTCTTCTGGCGCAATACCTGGCAAACTGGGACGTTACGCTCGGGTAAATAATTATTCAAGCACGCAGGCTCGGCAAAAGCCGGATTCTATTACAAAGACGGCGGTTTATAACCGCCGTCTTTCTCTTTTGATTTGAATTTTTATTCAATTCCATTCATCGCGTTTTCTCGAAATTTCCCGCGATTTTCTTTGTTTTTTCTCCGTTTTGAACAAAAGGAAATTTTTCCTTCAAAAACCGCATTTTTGCCCATGGTTGT
>CAZISP010000083.1:0-5857 GCA_964541955.1 uncultured Lachnospiraceae bacterium | reverse complement strand
GAGATTTGAGTCATGTAGTAGATCTTCAGGCGCTTGCCCTTGTCCGTGGGGGGCTGAACGCGGGTGGTGGCATCGCCCAGCACGTCGTTGAGCATACCCGTGGAGATTCTCATAACCGACTGGTTGTGGACTGCCTTTATCATGTCGAAGATATTAGTCACTCTCTGACCCGTCAGCGCCGAAACGAAGACGATAGGCGCGTAGGTCATGTAGGAAAGGGCATCGTAGGTGTCTTTTGTGAACTGAGACACGGTGCTGTTGTCCTTTTCGACAGAGTCCCACTTGTTGATGACGATAATCGAGGCCTTTCCCGCCTCGTGAGCGATTCCCGCGATCTTTTCGTCCTGCTCGGTCACGCCCTCGTTGGCATCCACCATGATAAGGCAAACGTCCGCGCGCTCAACTGCCATGTGGGCGCGGAGAACGCTGAATTTCTCTATTCTGTCGTCAATTTTCGACTTGCGGCGGATTCCCGCAGTGTCGATAAAGGTGAATTTTCCGTATTCATTCTCTACCTGTGTGTCGATAGCGTCGCGGGTGGTGCCGGGAATGTTCGAGACGATGAGACGGTCGGAGCCCACGATTCGATTGATAATAGAGGACTTGCCCGCGTTGGGCTTGCCGATAACGGCAACCTTGATGGAATCGTCCTCTTCCTCCTCGGCGGTGCTCTCGGGCAGAGCGTCAAGGCAGGCGTCAAGCAGGTCGCCCGTGCCGCTTCCGTGAACGGAAGAAACGGCGATGGGCTCGGTCTCAAAGCCAAGCTCGTAGAACTCGTAATATTCGTAAGGCAATCCGCCTACCGTGTCGCACTTGTTAATGCAGGGGATAATGGGCTTGCCGCTTTTTTTCAGCATAACCGCGATCTCGCGGTCGTCTGCCACGAGACCTGCGCGAACGTCGCACATGAATATGATAACGTCTGCTGTGTCAATGGCTATCTGCGCCTGTGTTTTCATCTGACTTAAGATAATATCGTCAGACTTGGGCTCGATGCCGCCCGTGTCGATTATGACCAGGCGTCTGCCTTGCCAGTCGCTCTCGCCGTAAATTCTGTCGCGTGTGACGCCGGGAACGTCTTCGACAATGGCGCGGCGTTCACCGATAAGTCGGTTGAACAGGGTGCTCTTGCCAACGTTTGGGCGTCCTACTATTGCTATAATGGGTTTTGCCATATTTCTTTCCAAAAAATCCTTTTCTTTAGTTGGGGATGAGCTTCAGGCAGTCGCGGACAGCTTCCAGAGGAATTGAGAAGCCCGCGGAGGAGCCCAGAGAGTCGGTAAGGTCGATGTTTATTATCAGCTTGTCAGAGGTGAAATAAACATCGGGATAAATGCTTCTGTCGCTCTTGTACTGAAGAATCATGTCGCTGTAATTTGTCAGGCGAAGCAGATCCTCCTCGCCGTACTCCTGTGTAAACTCGCCGCCGATGAACTTGTTTGTAATGGTGGTGAAATCGGAGAAGATATCCTCGCCCGTTATTTCCTCGCCTGTTTCAAGGTTGACGTTGGTCGTGTAGACCGAGTTCGTGGAATATTCGCTGGTGGAGGTGGTGAAATTTATCATGCTTCTGACCGACAGGAGCTTGTCGGAGGCGTATTCGACCGAGCAGCTTGTGACCTCGTAGTTAAATATTGTGCCCTCTTCCATGTAGATGTCGATGTCACGCAGAACAGCGGTGTAATAGCTCTCGGCTTCAACAAGCAGCAGAGCGTTTACCTTTGTCTGGATCTCCGCATCAGCCATTCCGCTGATAACGGGGAAGCGCAGGAACTTTGTGTTTCTGCCGCCTGCCTCGGTTTCGCTGACGATGGTGCTGTGCTCCTGGATGGTGTATTCATACGAGCGCTCGGGAATGGTGGGGATGCTTATATCCGTGGTTTCGGTGGTGTCGGAGCCCGAATCCTTTGAGGGATCGGGTTTATCCTTTGCGCAAGCGGTGAGAATGCCGAGAATGAGCACTGCTATGAGAAGCATCGAAATCTTTTTCATGGTTGGTCTCCTTTTCAAAATTATTTGAGCCCTAAGATAAGGGGGATAAATTCAAAGCCGTCTTCCTCGGACGGTGTGACGGGAACTCCCAGCTTTTCCGAGAGCTGTATCGGGGTGGTGTCGTCGAGGAACACGTCCTCGTCGGCTTTCAACGTATTTGAAGGGAAAATCAGAAGGTCGCCCAAGTTTTTTCCCTCAAGCTGCTCGCCCATATCCTTGCCTGTGAGCAAGCCCGAGACGGTTATGCTCTCGCCAAAGAAACGGTTGATGATTTTATAGACGTTTATTTTAATGCCGGGAACGGCATTTTCTATCTTCTTTGTAAGCTCGGTGATGCAGTCGTATGCCGCCGCGCCTGTGGCAATCGATACCGCTCTGCCATGGGGGTATTTTGCGGCAAATTCCGCGGCATATTCCGAAATTCCCTCAAAATCAAAATTGAAATCGGTTTTGAGCGAGGTTATCATGCCAACGCCGTTCTCAATCTGCGAGTAATCCTCGTAATAATCGGACGGGGGCAGAGGACGTCCTGCCCTCAGATAAAGCTCGTCGGCGCAGAAGAAGAGCCGTGAACCGTATTTTCTGAGACATTCCTCGCCAAAGGCGTTTACCTTATCGATGATCTCGCCGCTTTCCTTTTCCGAGAAGGGTGAGAGGGGATAGAGCTTCTCGCGGAATTTTGTCAAGCCTGCGGGGACGACAGAGCAGCTGCGGAGAGCAGGGTAGAGAGCGGAGAGGTCGCGCATGGTGCGCGTCAGCTCCTCGCCGTCGTTTAGTCCTTTGCAGAGAACTATCTGTGTGCAGAGTGCGATACCCGCGTCGGCGAGCCGCCTCAGATAGGACAGAACCTCGCCCGCACGCTTATTTTTCATCATCTGAACACGCAGCTCGGGATTGGTTGTGTGAACCGAGATGTTCACGGGGGAAATGTGCATCTCGATTATGCGGTCAATGTCCCGCTCGTCCATGTTGGTGAGGGTCACGTAGTTGCCGTGAAGAAAGGAGAGGCGGGAATCGTCGTCCTTGAAGTAGAGGGTCTTTCTCATGCCTTTTGGAAGCTGATCGATGAAGCAGAAAACACACTTGTTTGCACATGACAGCTTTTTATCCATCAAGGGGCGCTCAAATTCAAGTCCGATGTCGCCGTACTCGTCCTTTGAAATATTGAATTTTATTCTTTCCCCGTCTCGCTCACACTCGATCTCCACGTGGCGGTCTGCCAGGCGGAATCGGTAGTCAAGAACGTCGTTTATCTCGTGCCCGTTGACGGCTATCAGCACGTCGCCGGGGTGAATGCCTGCGTTCTCGGCGTGAGAGCGGGGGAGTACGGATGTTATTTCTACCATTTCGGCTCCTGCTTATAAATTATCAACCTACATTATACCACAAAAGAGGAGCTTTGTCAAAGGTTATATATTATTTTCGAATCGGGCGTGATAGAAAAGATACTGCTGAGCGATTCCGGCGTATTCGCCGAGGGCTTTGTGGTCAAATCCCGGCTCGAAACGGCGCTCAAGCACCCGACGTATCCAAACGTCAACGGGGAAAGCCGAATATTTTTCCATACCGAACAGCGCCGTGCAGGACGCCACTTTCAGCCCGACGCCCTTTATTTGCGAGAGATATTCAACACATTCCTCATAATCAAGCGAAGCGGCAACGTCAAGGTCGATTTCGCCCGACGTTATCTTTTTTGTGGCGTCGGCTATGTAAGAAGCTCTGAATCCGAATTTCAATTCCCTGAGCGCGCTCTCGCCAAGGTCATATACCGCCTGAGGTGTGGGAAAAGCGTAAAAATTGCCGTTGCCGCCGTGTTTTTCCATTCCGGCACTTGAAACTTTTTCGCCGCACCGCTCGGACAGTACCTCAATGAGCTTTTTTATTCTCGGGATGTTGTTGTTTTGCGAGATTATGAAGGAGCAGAGGGCTTCCCATCTGTCTTGATTTAAGATGCGGATCCCCTTTGCGGTCTCGGCGGCGTCTTTGAGATACATGCTCGCGGAGTTTTCGATTATTTCGCGTCGGATTTTCTCGTAGTCCATGTCGAGACCGAGAAAATGACGTATCTTTTTGTCAAAAAGCTCTCTCGTGCAGTTGTAGACAAAAAGCGTGTCGCCGCTTTTTGCTGCCGAGATGAACCGCCCAAACGCTACGCCCGCAAACTCTGCGTCGTGGCGAGTTGTAGTGACAGGCTCGAAGCGAAAGCATTGCCCGCAGTCAAAGGTTTTTGCCACGTCAAATTCTCTTACGTTTTCAATCGTTACGTAAGGTACGCCGTTTTCCGTCGATTCCCGTATTATGTCGATTCCTTTTGTCGCACACATATTTCCCTCTATTTTGCATTTTGTACTTGAACAATTTTATGTTTAGTGATATAATTATAATAGATATTTGTATTTTTTGCAAGTGATAAATGTGAATTGTAAGAAAACGGAAGGATAAGGGCATATGGAAAAAATATATACGATACCCGTAAACGAGGCGTTCAAGGAATCAGCGGAAAATCCCGAGTGCGGCTGTCCATTCTGTTCGATCTTCAACAGGCTGGAGGAAAACGAGCTTGAAATAATCCTGGGCGCCGCCATGATGGAGCCCGACACACGAATCAAGACCAACAAAGAGGGCTTTTGCCGCACCCATTACGACATGATGTTCGTGCGCAAGAACCGCCTTGGCATGGCGTTGACGCTTGAGAGCCACCTGGACGAGCTGAGGAACGAAACAAAGCGCAGCGGCATCACGGGTATCCTCGCAAAGCCCGGCACAAAGGCATCGAAGCGCATAGGCGAGCTTGAGCAGACCTGCTACGTTTGCGGCAGGATAGATTTTCATTTCAAGCACATGATAGAGACCGCAGTTCTTCTGTGGGAGAGCGACCCCGATTTCAAGCCGAAATTTGAGGCTCAGCCCTATTTCTGTCTGCCCCACTTCAAAATGATGCTTGATTACGCGCAATACAGACTGACAAAAAAGCTTTATCCCGATTTTGCAAAGAAGGCGGAGGAGGTTGAGTTCAGGTATTTCGACAAGCTCCGCGAGGACATAAGCTGGTTCTGCAAGAAGTTTGACTACCGCTATGAGGATGAGCCCTGGAAGGATTCAAAGGACGCTGTTGAGCGGGCAATAAAATTCCTTGACAGCGATCTTCACCAAGGAAAGCCCGAGAAAAAGAAGGTGTAAAAATGCTTGACCTGCTCCAATTACATAAAAGATTTATCCGCGAGCACCTGAGAGAGGGCGACACAGCGGTTGATTTCACCATGGGAAACGGTCACGATACCGAGTTTCTCTCCAAAACAGTCGGTGAAAGCGGACATGTTTACGCATTCGACATTCAGCAGGCTGCCGTCGATTCGACGGCGGAAAACCTCAAAAAGGCGGGTTGCCCCGAAAACTACACGCTTATCTGCGATTCCCACCACCGCGTCGAGGAATACGTAAAAGAGCCTATCAAGGCGGGAATGTTCAATTTGGGATATCTTCCCGGCGGTGACAAGAGAATCACCACCCTGCGTGAGACCACAATGCCCGCAGTCGAGGCGGCGATTCGCCTGCTTGACCGCGATTCTATCCTTAATATCGCCGTTTACCCCGGCCATGAGGAGGGCGAGCTTGAGGGAAGGATGCTCTGCGAATATTTTGCCACCCTCGACAGAAGAAAGATATGCATATCCCAAATAAAGATATTAAATTCACCCACGTCTCCCTATTTTATGGTGGTTGAGACCAAATAATCACGCCTCGGGGATATCCGAGAGAAAGCTACGGAATATGAACAATAATTTTGAAGAAAATCGGGAATTTGTCCGCCGTCCGACAGCGCCGCAGGCGCAGCCGAGACAGGGGCAAAGCCCCGCAAATCCAC
>CAZISP010000082.1:0-5894 GCA_964541955.1 uncultured Lachnospiraceae bacterium | reverse complement strand
GTAGTACAGCTCAAGGAAGAGCGCGTTCCCGACAAGCCGTCGGCGGGCGAGATTGAAACGGTGCTATCAAAAGAGGCAAAGGCGATCCTCGCCGCCCTGCCGCCAAAATCCTACAAGATCGCCATGTGCGTTGAGGGCAAGCAGCTCTCCTCGGAGGAGCTTGCCATGCAGATCGACCGCGTTGCCGCGACGCACGGAGAGATCTGCTTTATCATCGGGTCGTCCCACGGACTGTCCGACACGGTAAAATCCGCCTGCGACCTGCGTCTGTCGGTATCAAAGCTCACCTTCCCCCACCAGCTCATGCGAGTAATGATGGGTGAGATAATTTACCGTTCGCTGAATATTCTTCGAGGAACGGGATATCACAAATAACGTTTTTTACCTCCGTAAGGGGCTTTTCATGCGAAAAGCCCCTTTCTTTTTCTTTGGTTTCGTCGCTTTTGACAGATTTTTTCTTCTGTAATTGTTAAATGCTACAAAAAAGGAAAATCTCGCCTCCTTCTCGTTGACAAAGGTCACGTTTTTAAGGTACAATGTGCGCGTATATCTGTTTTTAGGAGGAAATTATGAAGAACATCACAAAAAAGCTACTGTCGATCGTCCTTGCATTGACGATGATAGTACCCATGTTCGTGTTCCCCTCTTCGGCTGAGGATACGACTCCCGAGCTTATCACCTCTGTCGACGGCTACTCGAACATCGAAGTCCGCGTCACAACAGACAAGGACCCCTTAAGTTACCGCATAGGTGACACAGTCACCTTCACCATGAAGGTCTACGCTGACAACGTTCACGTTTCCGTGCCCATGATCAAGGGTTGGCTTGAGGGCGACGGCAGCACAGCACTGGGCGTTGACAAGTATTATGAAAGCATTACCCTTTACCCCGACGAGAACGGCGTGTTCACTCTGACACGTGACGTTATCTCGATCCCCGGTTATATGAGACTTGAGGGTAGCATCTACTCTGCCGACGGCTCCACAAGGTGGGCTGAGACACCCAACAACGACCGCGCGTATACTCTCGGTGCGGGTATCCTTGTAAACTACGAGGAGATCACCACCGTTTCTCCCGAGCCCGAGGATTTCGACACGGTTTGGGCAGACCGTCTGGCTGATCTCGATGCGGTCGCTCCCAAGATCGTTCGTATCGACAAGGTAACAAAGTATTACAGCGGAAGCACGTTGACAGACCTCAGCTCCGTTACAAACAGGGACGTTTACGCCGTGTACATTGAGTGTCCCGGCAGCAGCGGCGACGTTCTTCTCAGCGACGACATCGGAAACGAGGCGGGGGCTACCTGGGCGGTCGGTTACATAACCGTACCCACAGGTAAGGCCGACGGCACGATGTACATCAGTCAGGGCTATCAGGGCTACGGTATCAACACCGCAACTCCTTCCACAGGCACCGGTTACATCGGCATAAATATGGCAACTCACTCGGTAGTCCTTCTCAATAACGAGAATGCGGCTTCCTCCGACACGTATAAGTCAAAATACGCTTCATACATCAAGAACGGCACAAAATACGGATTCGATGAAGAGGACAACTCCAAAATCGAGACCTGCTACTTTGCAAACCTGCTTCTGCGCGACCTGCAGATGCTTCGCTTTGCAAAGCAGGCGTTCGGCACAGATGGCGCGGCCTCTCTTATCACCGATGAGACTATCATCAACGGTATAACGAAGGAAGAGCTTCTCACGGAAATGGAATACTGGAAGGGTCTCTACAACGGTACTATTTCCACCTCCGGCGGTTCTCAGGGCGGCTTTCAGGCTATCGGTGTTGCGGCGCTGGACCATGACGTTACATCCGTTAACGCTTCTATCCCGTGGATGGGCGATACACATATCAACACAGACACGGCAAGAGTTCAGGGCGGCACCCGCCCCACTCCCGGCGAGGGTATCAGATACTGCGACACCGCGTTCCTCGTCGCACGTGTGGAAGCCCCCGTTTCGATCACTGCAAGACTTGTAGATAAGTCCTGCGTTCCCACCGGCGTTATCGCTATCTGGAACAACCTGGTTGAATCCAAGAAGGATGTTGAAGGCTATATGGCGTCTATCAACTGGGCACAGTCGGGCACGCACGGATATACTCCCACATACCCCGAAAACCCCACCCAGGTGCTTCGCACCTACGAGCTGGTTGAACCTGCGGGCATCCCGAACAGCAGCGGAGAATTTACAAAATCCGGCTTTGTCGACATCGACGGCTACACCGTTGACCAGGATGCTCTGCCTCCTTCAACAGGCTATATTCAGATCGGTACGAGCACCAAGGCAAACGCAACGGTAGCCGAGGGATTTTCTCCTTCGCTTTACTACCAGGGTGGTGCCAACGTGTATTACAATGCGGAGCTGAAAAAGCTGGTTTATGTTACGACCGGTAATATCACCGCCGATTACGGGAAGCATACCGCAAGCTCATCTCAGAACACAAACGCCGTGGGCAACACATGGTTCATCGCATACTGGGCTGCGCAGAACAATCTGAACATCCGGGATATTGAGTTCCGTTACGGAACGGGCGGTTCACTGTTCAGCGGTTTCGGATACGTAACCTCCGTTCTCACCGCTGCTCAGACAGCCAAGTATGACACGAGACTTAACGGCTGCTCCTGGGGCGGAAACAAGGACGCGGGCGTTGTGGTCGGCATGACCTCGCTCAAGTCTCTTGGTCACGGCACATTTGACAGCGAAGGTAAATTCACAGCGACTACCTACCAGGACGGCGTGGTAGACCTCACAGGCTTTACCAACTTCAGCACAAGCCACTGGAACTATATGCTCTACAATTGCGCATCCGTTACCGAGGTAGTAACGAACACTCTCGCAGGCGCGAATATGTTCGATGGTTGCATAGGTCTTAAGACCGTTACCATTCCCGCCACAGCGACTTTAACTTCTGTCGGTGCAAACAACTTCAA
The DNA here is from genome assembly GCA_964541955.1 of uncultured Lachnospiraceae bacterium. Classification (GTDB taxonomy): domain Bacteria; phylum Bacillota; class Clostridia; order Oscillospirales; family CAG-272; genus SIG710. The sequence continues at coordinate 2,956 of CAZISP010000082.1, read as the reverse complement.
TAGCTGTAACAGGCTTGAACGCATCAACGTTCAGTGCGCTGTGCCTTCTCTCACCGTCGGAAGCAACGCTTTCAGCGGAAATGACGTTGTCATTTCCGTAATGACAGCGGACTACAAGGCAACGGTGGACGCGGCTCTCAATACCGCGAGCATTACCAACGTTACCGTAATTGCGGTCAGTGACGGCACAAACGCCCTTTCCGCCGACGGCTTCTCAGTCAGAACAGAGGACTACACAGGTCTGCGCTCCATCTTCTCATTTAATTCGAATCTCATTCCCTACTACGCATCAAACGGCCTAACCAACTCCGAGTACGTTGCGCTTATGATGTCAAGTGCCAACTTCGAGTCCATATGCGGCAGCGACGAGAAGGCAATGTACGAGCTTGGCGTTGCAGACACCTCCGCAAAGGTCAAGTATATTCCCGTTTACAAGATGGTTGACGGCGTACAGAAGGGACGCAACAAGTACCTGAGCGTCGAGGACGGCGTATACACCTATTGCGTAACCCTCACGGGTATTCCCGAGGCGAATTACAAGGACGACGTTTACATCTGCGCTTACGCTAAATGGATAGATGCAAGCGGAAATGAAACGCTTGAGTTCGTTCATTATACAGACTCCCTCGGACAGGACTCAAGAAGCCTTTACGACGTGACTGCGGCAGCCTATAAAATGGGAGTTGTCAACTCTGCTCTGGCTCCCGATTTTGACACCGTTATCTGGCCTGTTCTCAAGACGGGCAAGGTTACACTCGACGGCTTTGAGTATCTTGACGTTCCCTACTACGCTTACACCTGGTATACGGATAAGGAATACACCACTCCCGCCACCGATATAAACGGCGGCTTAAACTACTATCCCGGCAACGAAGCCCCCACAGAGAGCGGAATCGTCTGGTCTCTGCTCGAGTATGGCGACGAGTACATCGCGACCTACCGTCTGGCAGACGGCGCGGAGCCTGCCGCTCTGCCCAGACTTACCTACAGCGGCGCAGGCAACGGATACACGGTATTCCAGCCCTTTGATTCCCGCTTTAACGGCGCAGAAAACGGCAAAAATTATTCTGCACTTGACACCCTGTCTCCCACTCTCTCTTCTGCCGATGCGGCTCTTGTAACGACCTTGGTTATCGACAGCGGAATCACCGGCACGAACGTCTATTCCCTGGCTTATATGCCCACAGTCAAGACCCTCGTTATGCCCGGGGACTTCACGACCCTCTACACGGGCGCATTCCACGGTTGCACCAATCTCACCACCGCTTACACCGCGGGAGAAGAGTTCACGGAAAACGTAATTGACCTTTCCGCGCTTGACACCTTAACGACCTTGAACTGGGCGTTCACCAACTGCAGCTCTGCAGTTAACATCAAGCTTCCCGCAGGTGTGCCGCTCAGAAATGCATACGCATCCTTTAAGAACTGCGAAAAGCTTGAAAGAGTTTGGGTAGACGGAAATGCGATGCCCGAAAAGGGAGTTATCGATCTCAGCAACGCACCCTCTTTGGCTATTAACTCGGACATGATGAAGAATTCCGCTCTCATCAACACTCTCATCTGCCCCGATGAAACGACCCTCTCAAGCGTGGGTTGCCTGATTTCCGTTTTGACGGGAGCAGGAGCTTCCAATCCTTACAGCAGTACCACCAATATCAACATTAAATTCAAGGAAGGCTCTGCGGCTGAAAGTGCAATAAAGGCAAATCTCACAAACGATCAATTTGCCGAAAACAAAATCGCACTTAACGGAATCGCCATCACCAACACAGGAGATCTCGAAATAGATTTCAGCGAGGGCTGGAGCTAAATAAGATTCTTCAATTCAATCAACACCCCCGCGGTTTTTCCGCGGGGGTGTTGATTTTTATATATTCCAATCGTTTTTTCTATACTGAGTCGGGCTCATGCCAAACTCCTTTTTGAAGGCAACGGAAAAATTCGGAATATCGGAAAATCCGCACATCTCGGCTATGCGGGCGATAGGGATCTCCGTGGTGCAGATAAGCTCTTGGGCACGGGTAAGCCGCAGAGACATCAAATATTTATGCATGGTTTTTCCCGTAGCCTTTTGAACAAGGTTGCTAAGATAATAGGGGTGGTAGCCGAATTTTGCGGCGATCTCCGCATTGCTCACAGGCTTATTGTAAGAAGCTTGAATATATTCAAGCACGGCCCGCAGCCGAGAGGTGTCGGAACACATTGTATCTGCACGCAAAGCCTCCACCAAAATCTCACCCAAAAGCGAGTTTGCGCGGGTCCTCCAGCCGATTTGCTTTTTTCTTTCTTCGGTGTATATCTGTTGCACCTGCTCTTTGACATTGCCCATATTTGATAATATGCACCACTCTTCAAACTGTGGAGCGTCCTCAAAATCCATATGATACAATATCTTTTCGGGGTCAAAATCCGCCGGACGAGCTCCCGGCGTACCCGTTGCTATGTCGGTATGATTTTGGTCACAGTCAAATTTTATCATAAAAAAGCGGACCTTGCAACGTTCAAACATAATTTTATACGGAACCCCGGAATTAAGTATGACCATATCGTTTTCCCGAAGCCTGTGCGGCTCCCCTTGAATTTCCAGATCGCCCGAACCGTTTGTCATGTAAAACAATCGACACTCGTATCCGATCATTTCTTCATGACCCGAAAGCCTGGTGTGACTGACTATTGCGGATCTCATAAACGGCGCCATTTGATCAAATCTCATTTTTAACCTCGCAAAATTTTGGTTTTTCAAAAGAAATGCTTTGATTTTCAAATTGATTTTACCACAACTATCTTATATAATCAACATTGAAGGAAATAAAAATCTTTCTTTTTCAAAAAAGTATCAGAAAAGCGTTATTTTGATTGCAAAAAACACACTTGAGCAAAAAAAGGAGAAAAACATGAAGAAATTCGCAAAAAAGCTGCTCGCCATAACCTTGGCGGCAATGATGGTAGTACCGTC
>CAZISP010000081.1:0-5900 GCA_964541955.1 uncultured Lachnospiraceae bacterium | reverse complement strand
AGAGGACTTTGACGAGGAGGATTTGCTCCGGGTTCGCCGGAAAATAGGAATGGTCTTCCAGAACCCCGACAACCAGCTGGTTGCGACGGTGGTTGAGGAGGACGTGGCGTTCGGGCCCGAAAACCTGGGCGTTCCCTCAAAGGAAATAAGAGAGAGGGTTGACCGAGCCCTTGAAACGGTGGGAATGACCGAATACGCCCGCCACAGCCCCGACCGCCTTTCGGGCGGACAGAAGCAGAGAGTTGCCATAGCGGGAATAATCGCAATGATGCCCGAGTGCATGGTGCTGGACGAGGCAACGGCGATGCTTGATCCCGTTGGGCGGCAAGAGGTCATGGACACGGTAGACCGCCTCAGAGCAGAGAAGGGAATCACCGTTCTCAACATCACTCACCACATGAACGAAGCGGTGAGAGCGGACAGAGTTATCGTTATAAACGACGGCAAAATTTACATGGACGGCACGCCCGATGAGGTTTTTGCCCGTTCAAAGGAGCTTGAGGCTGTGGGGCTTGAGGTGCCGCAGTGCACGGCTCTCATCGACGCTTTGCGTGCCAAGGGCGTGAAGCTTGAGGGCAAGTCTACCACGCCCGAGGCCTGCGCCGAGCTGCTTGCAAAGCTCTTGAAATAACCCAAAAAGGAAAACCAAAATGTCAGAAATAAGACTTGAAAACGTTTCATATACCTACGGTGAGGACACCCCGTACGAGAAAAAAGCACTCGTCAGCGTCACCGCCACCATCAAAAGCGGCGTGATAACGGGCATCATCGGACACACGGGCTCGGGAAAATCCACCCTTGTTCAGATGCTCAACGGACTGACCAAGCCCATGAGCGGCAGAGTGCTTCTTGACGGCAAGGATATATGGGAGGATCCGAAAAAAATAAGCGACGTGCGCTTCCGTGTTGGGCTGGTTATGCAGTACCCCGAATATCAGCTCTTTGACGAGACCATACGCGGCGACATAGGCTTCGGCCCCCGAAACATGGGGCTTGAAAGCGATGAAGTTGAGCGCCGAGTGCTGGAGGCGGCGGATTTTGCGGGCGTTGACCGTGAGCTTCTTGATAAATCCCCCTTCGACCTGTCGGGGGGACAGAAGCGACGGGCGGCTATTGCGGGCATAATCGCCATGCGCCCCGACGTGCTGGTGCTCGACGAGCCCGCGGCGGGACTTGACCCTGCGGGAAGAAAGAATATCATGGAGGGGCTTTGCTCTTACCGTGACAAAACGGGCTCGTCGGTGGTCATCGTCAGCCACAGCATGGAGGACATGGCGCAGTATTGCGACGAGATAATCGTTATAAGCGACGGCTCTGTTATCGCTCAGGGCAAGAAGGAAGAGGTCTTTGCAAAGAGCGACCTTCTTCGCTCGGTGGGACTTGATATTCCTCAGATAACCCTGGTTATGCGACTGCTCGCCGACAGAGGAATCAACGTCAATACAGGCGTTTACACGGTTGAGGATGCCGCAAAGGAAATTTACAAACTGATTTAAGGAAAATTATGAAAAACATTACTTTGGGACAGTATTATCCTGCGGCGTCGGTGATACACCGTGCCGACCCGAGAATGAAGCTGATACTGGCTGTCCTTTTCATCGTCTGCACGTTTCTGTGCAAGAATATATACAGCTTTGCCGCGGTTCTGGCGGCGGCGATACTGCTCATTTTGGTGAGCCGAATCCCGCTCAAGACCGTTCTGCGCTCCATTCGCGCGCTGATGTTTATCATGGTATTTACTCTTGTGATAAATATCTTCATGACCAAGGGCGAGGTGCTTCTCTTTGAGTGGAAATTTATCCATATTTACAGAGAGGGTGTCGTCAATGCGTGCTTTATGCTTGTGCGAATCTTCGCGCTGATAATCGGCACCAGCATTCTGCTGACCTATACCACCACCCCCATCGCGCTGACGGACGCTATCGAGAGCCTGCTGTCTCCCCTAAAGAAAATTAAGCTTCCCGTGCACGAGTTTGCCATGATGATGACTATCGCGCTTCGTTTTATCCCCACTTTGATGGAGGAGACCGAGAAGATAATCAACGCTCAAAAAGCGAGGGGTGCGGACTTTGCAAACGGAAGCATTATCAAGCGAGCAAAGGCGCTGATACCCATTCTGATCCCTCTTTTCATCTCGGCGTTCAGACGCGCCGACGAGCTGTCGGTGGCCATGGAATGCCGTTGCTACCACGGGGGTGAGGGAAGGACGAGAATGAGAGTTTTAAGATACAGAGTAAGCGATTTTCTGCTTCTTTTGGCGTTCGGCTGCCTTATGGCGGGGCTTCTGGCACTCAATCTGCTTAAAACTCCGCTCGCTTTGTGAAAAATATGAAAATTTTGCTTAAAATACGGTTCGTCGGCACAAATTACGCCGGCTACCAGGTTCAAAATAACGCCCCAACCGTTCAAGGGGAGCTTTGCCGCGCGGCAGAGCAGCTTTTCGGAAAGCGGTGCGATGTGACGGGCTGCAGCCGAACGGATAGCGGAGTCCACGCAAATATGTTTTGCGCCGCCGTGACAGACCACGGCTCACAGATCCTTGACACGACCGTTCCCACCGAGAAAATTCCTCGCGCCATGAACGCTTTTCTGCCCCCGGATATCGCCGTTATGAGCGCCGAGGAGGCGGAGGACGAATTTCATCCGCGCTATGACGTGAAGTCAAAGGAATACGTTTACCTCATTCAAAACGGGGGTGAGCGCGACCCTTTTCTGGCTGACAGATGCCTTTTTTATCCAAGGAATCTTGACACAGAAAAAATGAACGCGGCGGCGCAGATGTTCGTGGGCGAGCAGGATTTTGCGACCTACATGGCGGCGGGCTCAAAGGTGGAATCCACCGTCCGCACGATTTATTCCGCATCTGTGACCCGTGACGGCGACATGATACGCTTTGCCGTCCGCGGAAACGGGTTCCTTTATAATATGGTGCGTATAATGGCAGGCACACTCCTGTCCGTGGGCGAGGGGAAAATAGCCCCCGAGGACATTCCGATAATTACCGCAAGCCTTGACAGGACAAGAGCAGGAAGCACGGCACCCGCTTGTGGGCTGTACCTGAACTGCGTTGAATACTGAATAAAAGAGGAGGTGAATATATGTTTGGCAAAAAGAGCCGAGTGATTGAAGAAACGAGAAAAAACACCGTTCAGCTTGATGACGAGGCAATTGAGAGAGCCGCGCCGAAAAATAAATATTACGCATCAGTGGCGCGCCGCTATAACTTTGCCAAATATGTGACGCTCATCCTTCTCATGTGCTTTCTGTTCATTTCCCTTATGGCGAACAGGGATAACATAACCTACGAAAATCTTCTTCTGCTCATAAAGGACGTGAATCTTGCGGCGCAGACCGCAAATAAATCCTATGAGACCATAACCTACAGCGAGGACTCGGAGCAGACCGTCATTAAATATAAGAACAACGTAGTCGTTGCGGGTGCATCGGGTGTAAAAATATTCAGCGGCACGGGCAAGCAGGTATACAGCGGCAAGGAGAAATTCTCAAAGCCCTTTGCCGTGTCCTCCGACAAGTATCTTTTGGTATACGATTTCGGCGGCACGAAATTCTCGCTCTATAACACGTTCACGGGCGTTTACAGCGACAGCTTTGATTACGGCATTACCGATGCCGCAATATCGGACAGCGGCTCCTTTGCCCTCGTGACGAAAACAAAGGAATACAACTATGCGGTGATGGTATATTCAAAGAACTGCAATCTCATAAACCGTTACAGGGGCAACGAATACGTAATGGATGTTGCCATCTCGGACGACGGCAAGCGCATCGCTATAGCGAAGGTGGATGCTCAGGGAGGATATTACACCGCCACGCTCATGATATGTGAGCCGGGAACCGACAGCATGATTGCACAGCTGACCTTGAGCGACGTTTTTCCCGTCAGATGTGCTTTTTCCGATGACGGAGACTTAGCTCTCATATGTGACAGGGAAATATTTTTCTACGATAAGAACGGCAGTCTGACAGGGAATTATCCCATATCGGGAGAACTCAGCGCAGTTGCCTGCGAGGGAAACTATGTGGCGCTCAGTGATGCCGACAACACCGTAACGGTGCTTGATTTCAGGGGTGACGTGAAATACGAGGGAGATATTGACGGCAGGATATCCGATATCGAGCTGTTGTCGGGCAGTCTCTTTGTTCTCACCGATTCAAGCATTCACAGAATAAATATTTCGGATAAAAAGGTGTACACAAAGCAGGCATCGGGATACGGAAGGACGCTCATCGTTTTCACGGAGGACGACGTTATGCTCTGCAGCTCAACGAAAGCGGAGCACGTGGATCTTGGCGAGTAACCCGAGAAAGGAGTTTTTATGTTTTTGGCATTGGATATAATCGTTGTGGTGATCTTCGCCGCAACCGTAATAAATTGTATGCGACGCGGGTTTATCCTGTCGGCAATGGATCTTCTGAAATCGATATTGGCTGTCGGTGCGGCTTATATTTTTGCACCCGCCCTGGCCGACTTTTTCAAGGACGCTTTTCTGAACGATGCGATAACAGCGCCCGTCAGGAACAGACTTGACGTTATGCTCAGTGAGACGGCGGGCAAATTTAACATCGAAAAGCTGTTTTCCGATAAGCCCGGCGAATTCGTCGATATCCTCAGCCGATACGGTGTGGATATAGAGGATTTTTCCGATAGCTGGGGAAGCATTTCGCAGGCGAGCGCGGATCAGGTAGCACAGCTGGCGCAGGATATCACCGCATCCGTTGTTAACACGGTTTCGTATATTTTGGCGTTTGTCGCCCTGCTTGTGGCGGCACTTATCGTGCTTACCGTTGTGATCGTCATCCTTTCCGCCGTTGTGAAGCTCCCTATTATCAAAGGTGCCGACAGGCTGCTGGGAACCGTTTTCGGTGTCGTCTCGGGCTTTGTGCTGGCGTTTGCTCTGTCACTTTCGGCAAAGGTCGGCTTTGAGGCGCTTGCATCGGTCAAGCCGGAGATTTTCGACGGCGTAATAGAGAAGACGATTGTGGTAAAATTCTTGGGAGAGCTGAAGCTGAGCGACTTCCTCATCAAATAACAAAGGGTATATACTCGTGCCGGACGGCAGATTGGAGATTCGGATAAATGGTTAAATGTTCCAGATGCAAGAAGAGACTTGCAGTCATTTTTGCAAATATAAATCACAACGGTGAAAATAAGAGCCAGGGCTTTTGCATCAAGTGCGCAAAGGAGGTGGGAATACCCGTTGAGGGCATTCTCGGCGATTCTCTCGGAAAGCTCGGACTTGATGCTGAGCAGATGGAGGATATGGAGGAGAGCATGAGCGAGCTCATGGAGAGCGGCACCCTCCCCGACGGCAACATCGAGGGTGGCGCACCTGCCATTGATTTCGCAAAGCTCATGGGAAATATGGGCATGAGCGAGCCTCAAAAGGCTGCGAAAGGCGAGCAGGGAAAGGCTCAGGCACAAAAAAAGAGGAAATATCTCGACGTATACTGCCGCAACCTTACCCAGAGAGCTCAGCGAGGTCAGCTTGACCGTATCGTGGGACGCGAGCGCGAGCTGCAGAGAGTTATTCAGATACTCTGCCGCCGCCAGAAGAACAACCCCTGCCTTATCGGTGAGCCGGGCGTTGGTAAAACGGCTATTGCCGAGGCGTTGGCGCAGAAGATCGCCGCAAACGACGTGCCCTATAAGCTGAAGAATCATCAGGTCTATCTTGTTGACCTTACCGCGCTGGTTGCGGGAACGCAGTTCAGAGGACAGTTTGAGCAGAGAATGCAGGGACTGCTGGGCGAGGTAAAGGAAGCGGGCAACGTTATCCTTGTAATCGACGAGGTTCACAACATCGTGGGCTCGGGCGAGGGTGAGGGTAGCATGAACGCCGCAAATATCTTAAAGCCCGCACTTTCACGCGGCGAGATAC
>CAZISP010000080.1:0-5900 GCA_964541955.1 uncultured Lachnospiraceae bacterium | reverse complement strand
CAGGCAATGATGAAGATAATATAGAAGGTTCCAAGCTTATCAACAAGCTTGTCCTTCTTTCTCGCCATCAGGATACCGATAGGAAGACCTACGCAGTAAGCCAGAATGGAAGAAATAACGCCGATTACAAACGAATAACCGATTCTCGACTTGTTCTGAACAAAGGGAGAAACGTTGGTATAGTCATCCGTATAGCGATCCGAGAAGATCGGAGTAGACAAATGAGTTCCCGCAGAGGAGTAGGTCGCCGTATGCAGGTTGTCGGCGCTCTGCTCAACCAACCCCGTGGGATATGTCATCGTCGATGTGATATAAGCACCCTGACGTGTTACCATGGTATCGAAAACGTCCACGTTTCGGTTAACCGAATAGGAGGTTCCGAGCCTTACGGTAATAAGATTCTGGTGGATAAAGGGGAACTCCGAATCAAAATAAAGCAGATATTTATGCCGGGTTCCGTTTCCGATGATGGCGGGAGAAAATACCTTTTCAACCACCTCTCCGGTCTCAGCCTCGGTATTATATACAGGATCATAGAGAGTAAAGGTCAGACCTCTGTCCTCTATGTCATCTTCAACGTAATGGATATTGTCAATATTGATGAGATTGCCGAAGAAGGAGATCATGCGCTTAATGATCGGAATATCCTTATAGGCAAAGAACTGCTGCTGGCCGCCCAGCGCAAGCTTAGTGTTTGTGAGCATCTTGGCGGGAAGTCGCACCACCGTATATCCCAGCGCCTCATAATGCTCGGTGAATTTTTCGGCGTATTCGCGGACGGTGTCGGAGTCATCCTCTGCCTTTCTGGCGATCTTCGCCGCCTCGGCACGAGTTGCCTCTTCTATCTCCCCTGTTTTAGTCAGCTCCATGAGATAATCGGTATACTGAACGTAATCCAGATATCCGTATTTTTCCCATTGCGAATACTTATAGATTTCTCGTTCGTTATTGATCTTCTTTGTGTAGATGCTGTCGCCGTTAAATATTTTTTCACGGTCGGTAAAGGTAAAGATAAGCACCATTACGATCGCCACAACAACCACCACCGAAAGCAGACCGAGAACGATTCGCTTAAGCAAATATTTCGTCATAATATTTTATTCCCAAAAATTTATTTTGAAAACCGCGCCGCAGTGCGCGGTCAGGATTTGCAAGGTTAATTCTATTATGTTATAAAAATATCCGTTTTCATGCAACAGAGGGGATAGAAAATCTATCCCCTCGATGCTTAATATCTGATCTTAAATCAGATCAGGTTTGTAATTAATACAGACCGATGCACTTGAGCATGTAGCCGCCCAAGAACATAGTATCAAGGTAGGTCTGAGGATCACCGTAGTCAGGACCCCAACCGGAGTTATCCATCAGGTTAAAGTTCATGTCATCGCCTGCCTGAGGGAAGTATGTTGCGTAGTACCAGTTGTATGCATCCTCACCACCGCACTTAACCAGCACGATATCAACGAGACCCTCTGTGGAAGCCTCGATGGACTGCTCGAGAGCAGCTGCGCGGTTAGAGTAGATGTCAGAGATGTCATAGTAAGGAATCTCAAGCTTAAGAGGATTCTCCTTTGTGATCTCAACGTTTACAGCCTTGAGCTCTTCTACAGCCGTTGCAAGAAGCTCACGGCAGTAGTCTACGTTGTACCAACCGTCATAACCGTAGGATGCGCCGAGACCGCCGTCAAGAGTGGGATCCCAAACTGTAACCTTGATGCCGTCTGCATCAAGCTGATCCTGCATGATCTGACCGTAGAATGTACCTGCAGCGTATGTCTTGCTTTCGCCGTTGATCTGAATGGTTACTTCCTCTTCAAGCTTAACGAAGTTACCGGGTGTGTAGGAGTTAACGAGAGAAGCGTACTTCAGCTCATCGCCTACGGTTGTTGCGTTGTAAGCACCTCTGTCAAGAGATGTTGTGAGAGCGAGACGGAAGTTTTCGTTCTGCATAGCGAGGTTAGCTCTTACCTTTTCGAGATCGGAAAGGGTTGTGGGAGCTACAGACTCGTCGTTGTAGTTACCGTACTGTGCACGGTAAACGTTCATGAATACGGGGTAGGAAGTAGCATCTGTACCCGAAACGTATGCGAACTTGTCGAAGTTGCCGTCAGCCTTAGCCTTAGCAGCAGCGTCGGAGTTAAGACCTGCGGAAGCGAACGTGCCGTCAACCATCAGATCGTAGGACTCTGTAGCGTTCTTACCGGAAATGAACTTCCAGGAAAGAGTCTGAATCTGTACGTTATCCTTGTTCCAGTATGTGGGGTTAGCCTCGAAAACGATAGAGTTTTCAGCAACAGCACTCTTTACGAGGTAAGGACCGCAGTAAGCGATGTTCTCGTGAGACGTACCGTATGTGTAGGAATCGGGATCAGCAACTGCAGCTGCGTATTCAGCAACGCCCCAAACACCGCCCTTGGACTCATAGAAAGTCTTGGAGATAGGAGCGAATACGTTGTAGCCGAGCATTGTCATGAAGTAAGAAGTGGGAGCCTCGAGTGTGTACTCAACAGTGTACTTGTCAACAGCCTTTACACCAACCTCTTCAAAATCGGTGATATCACCGCCGATGTACTCGGAAGCATTCTTAACGATACCCTCAACGAGGTACTCAAGACCGCCTGCCGTATCGAGCATGTGACGGAAGCCGTAAACAAAGCTCTCAGCCGTAACTTCCTCGATAACCTTGCCCTGGTAGTCAACCCACTGAACGCCCTCACGGAGCTTGAAGGTGTAAACAAGACCGTCCTCGGAAACAGTGTGAGACTCAGCCAGTGCATAAATCTGGTTGTTCTTCGCATCGTATTCCATAAGTCCGTCGTATGTGTTTACAATAGCCTCGGAGTCATTTGAATTGGATGTAGACTGAGCGTCCCAAGTCTTGGGGTCGGATGTGTAACCGAGGTTGTAAGTATCAGCGATGGTGTAGCCCTTCTCTGTAAGGAAGGTCTTTGCCCATGACAGGTACTCAGCACCTGTTTCAAGCTCGCCCCACTTAGCCTTCATCTCGTCACGGATCTCGGGAGTAAGGGGATCCTCGTTTACGATAACCGCTGTGTAGTATCTGTCGGAGTCGTTGCCCCAGAGAACTGAAGAAACGGAGTAAGGAGCGATTCTGGAGATCGCATAGTTACCGCCTCTTGCAGTAGAGGGAAGCATAACGCCGGTGGAGAGAAGCTTAGCCTCGGCAACTGCCATGAGAGCCTGTCTCTCGGAAACTGTCTCAGCGTTCAGTGCAGCCTGATAGTAAGTGTCGAAATCACCGAGAACCTCATTATAGAGAGCTTCGGAGATCTCTGCGTGCTCTTTACCTGCATAGGGGTCAACGGGTGTTGCTGCAACATCGTCGCCTTCATTGCCCTTATCGTCGTCAGTCTTGCCGCAAGCAGCGAAAACGGAAACGATCATGATAAGAGAAAGAAGCAGGCACAAAAGTTTCTTGCTCATTTTGTTTTCTCCTTTAATTAAGAAAATATTTTTTGACTCCACACTGTGGAAGATTTCACGTCGCAACCTTTGAGCATTTGGTATCGGATTGACGCATCCTGACCCGAAACTTTTCCACTATATAGATATCAACGATTTGATTATAGCATACGGAAAATACTTTGTCAAGGCTTTTCGCGAAAAAATCGGCAATCCGCCGTCGGCGTTTCAAGCTAAAATCACCAAAAAACAGGGCAAAAACAAGGCAAAATCAACAAAAAACGAGTTTTGGACACAAAAAATCGTTTTCCCCGCATTGCAGGTCAAAAAGCTCGCAAAAAAGAGACTGCACCGCCGTGCAGTCTCCGAAATGTGTTTGAAATTAAAGATATTCCTTTGCCCTTGCGGGAAGAGCGAGCGTCACTCCGCCGTATTTTAATACGGGAGCGATAACCGAGCTGAATTCCGGGCAATTTGAGGGAGTAACGACGCCCTCGTTATAAAGGCCGAGAGCCGTGTCAAAGAGACTGATGGTGTTCTTTTTTGCGCCGTTCTTTTCATATTCGTATTCGCAGAAAAGTCGGTAACGAACGCCGTTCTTCTCCATCACCGCGTAGCTCATCATATAAATCTCCGATTTATAATTCGCCTCGGCAATATGAGTTATCGTCACGCAAAAGGTCTTCGTTGAAAAATCAACGTAGCGGTTGACGCCCGTGCCGTCAGCGCAATAGATCGGAATCTGAACTATATGCTGCTCCTTGACCCTGCCGAATACGCCCTCGGCACTGCCGCATCTGTCATAGACCGTTCCCGTGGCGGCAACAACGCCGTACTCCACCAGGCTGAAGCCGTTCTCCTCGTTCCGCGCCATTACCGAATCGTCAAAGGAGAACAGTCCCCGCAGGCCGTTATAGCCCGACGTTCTGATAGAGAATCCCTCGGCGGCAAGAGGATTTGAAAGCCCCGAAACCGAGCTCATATCCTTTATGCTCAGAGCAACGTTTTTAATGCCTGCGGCGGCGAGAGCCGCTCCGAAACGCTCGGCATCCTCACCGGTGCGAACGCGAACGGTAAGGCTTGTAACACCCGAGAAGGCATCGGAGGCAATGGTGATGTCGGACGAAACCTCGCCCGTGATTTCGAGAACCGTGAGCTGCTTGCAATCCAGGAAAGCGTCCTTTTCAATTGAACGGAGAATCGGCGCACCGAAGGTAACCTCTGAAAGGCTCGCGCACTCCTGCGCGATGCTGAGAGCTATTATGCCGCTGTATTCACCGCCGTAAATATCCTCTTGTGCATTAACCTTCACCGAGTATTTTGCATCGTTTGAGTTTGAGCTGTACCATACCCCGTCAAGCTGAAACGCGCTTGAGGAGAAGTTTGCGGAGCCGGCGCTGTCAAGCACGTAATAAAGCGTGCCGTCAACGTAGGCGCACTTGTAATAAGTCGCCCCGGATCTCGCCGACAGGGAGGTGGGCAGAATAAGCTTTTTTATTGACGTTCCGTTGACCATGTAGCCGCTGAGCATAACCCCGTTTGGAAAAGAGATGTTTCCCCCGGGTGACATGGACTTAAATCCCGTAAGATCCGCAACGCCGTCTTTATACGTGGTGGGAGTAAAGCTTCCGTCCTCCTTTGAAAAAGAACCGTGTCCCACGGTCACAAGAGAGGTCATTCCGCGAAATACGCCCGTGTCAACCTTCTGACCGCTGATGTCGGTAATCGAGGAATCGATCTTTATATCCCGCACCGAGGTCAGAACCGTAATCGCATAGCTGATATTGCTCAGATGAGTGCCGCCCCGAAGCTCCAGATGCTTTATCCTCGCGGCATTTCCCAGACCGCTTACGTTGGCCCAATAAGCAAGATAATATATCTGACCGGGAGTATTTTTTACAGAGGTTTGATTCCAATCGCCCGAGTCGCCCGTATAGCTTCCCGTCGCTATAAACACAAGCGTTTCCGTGGTCTCGTTAAAATAAGCGTTGAACCCCTTTGTCAGATACTGCTCCACCTTGCCGTCTCCGTCGGAATCGGTAGCGGCGGCTTTTCCCTCGGCGTTATTATGAACACCGATATGCACGTACCCGTTCTCGGGCGTAATATCACCATACGCCGTCGAAAAGTCGGTAAGAGATGCGCTTGCCGCAATACAGAGCAGAGCACAAAGCGCCAGGGCAAGCGAAAAAATCCCCAATATCTTCGTTATTTTCTTCATACACGTATCCTCTCGGAATAATAGTCACATTCATGATACCACACATTTTTTTCCGTGTCAACCTCAAACCGAAGATTTTCGCGGCGCTTTACGTTTAATATAAAAATATAACTTGACAAACAGGGAGTTTTGATGTACAATATACTCGGTATAGTAGGTTACTATACCCTGAAATGAAACAAAAAATATTAAGAAAAGGAGGAAAAAATGGAAAAATTCATTCCGACAATCATTGCCGCCGCTGTATCACTTGTAG
>CAZISP010000079.1:0-5926 GCA_964541955.1 uncultured Lachnospiraceae bacterium | reverse complement strand
TTTTCACAACGGCAAAGGGGATGCAATGCCACAGGTGGGAATTTTCGCAGGGGCGATACTCGCTCTCGCGGTGGAAAACTCTGTCCTCCACCAGAAGCTGAGCAATATTGATGCCCGCCGCCGTTACGTAATAGTTACTGCGACCTTGGCGCAGGTTTATCTCAAACGCCCGCAAGCTGCCGTCGCGGGGGTCGAATTTGATATCAAAGTTGGAAAATCCAACGTAAGAAAGGTCATCCAGCATCGCTCTGAAGCGCTCGGTAAGCTCGGCTTTCTGCTCGGTGATGATAGCCGCGTGGTTGCCAAGACCGCGGGGGGTGTGCTCCTCCAGCAGAACGTGACCAAGACAAGTCATTTTCACCTTCGCGGTGCTGTCCGAATACGCGGTAAGAACGTACATATTAGCGTCGTCGCCGGGTATCATATCCTGAATTATCATCTTATCGGGGTAGCCCGCGCCGTAAATTTCAGTCATGATGGAAACAGCCTCGGCAGGGTCGGCGGCAGTGTAGACCTTCTTCATGCCCTCAAATGGGTGCTTCCAGTACTGAATACTGCTGGAGGGCTTCACGATGACGGGATATTTGAAGCCCAGCGCTTCCTCGGTCAGGTCCTCGGGCTTGAACGAACCGTCAAGGACAGACGTCTTGGGGTAAGGGATGCCGTATTTGTCGCACATCTCGTAGAAAACAGCCTTGCTCACAAGTCGCTCGGACAGCTCGGGCTCGATATAAGGGCAGATGTATCTGCTTTCAAGACGGTGCTTGTTGTTTATGATAAGAGTGGCGTAATCGTCGGTGCAGCCCAGCAGAATAAGGTGCGCCTCGGGGTTTTTATCCGCGAAATTCCGAAGCTCCTCCACCATGATCTCGGGCTCGTCCATTTTGGGGACGATATGGAATTTTATGATCTTGGAATTCTGCGTGGGGCCGATAGGATAGCGTCCGAAAACGTGGGAAATCACGCCGTATTTCTCGTGAAAAGCGCGCGCCACGTTGTAGCTGTTAAGATCACCGCCAAGCAGGACGGGAATAATGTTTACGTTCGTGTTTTCCATAACAAATTTTGTCAAACCTCGTCTATAAAGAATCTCTTATACCACACAAGGAAGGTAAATACCGTCCAGATCTTTCTCTGGTTCATTCTCTTGCCCGATTTGTGTTCTTCAAGCAGCTTCAAGATCTCGTCGCGCTCGAAAAACTCTGCGGCAAAATCCGCTTCAAAATATTCTTTTACTCGGCCGTAGAACTCGTCCTGTCTCAGCCAGTGGCGAATTGGCACGGGGAAGCCCTTTTTGGGTCTGTTTGCCCACTCGTCGGGCAGAATTTCGTTTGAAGCCTCGCGCAAAATGTACTTTGTGGTGCCCTTCGCGATCTTGAATTCATCGGGAATCGACTGAGCCTGCGCCATGACCTCGCGGTCAAGGAAGGGTACGCGCAGCTCAAGTGAGCTTGCCATGCTCATTTTGTCAGCTTTAAGCAGAATGTCGCCGGGAAGCCACAGATTAAGGTCAAGATACTGCTTTTTCTGCAGCTCGGTTTTGCCCTTTACTCTCTCGTAAATGGGGGCGGTTATCTCCTTCACCGCAGGGGCGTCTCTGTATTCTTTTTTTAGCACCGAAAGTGCCTCGTTTTCGGGGAAAACAAGTGCCTGCCCGATGAAATAATCCTCGGGTCTGCCGCTGCATTTGATAATGAAATCGTGCCCCTTGAAGTAAGGCAGGTGACGCGCAACCGCCGCCGCTCCGCGGCGGACAAAGGCGGGCAGCTTCTTGTATTTCTTCATCACAGGGGTCTCGTCGTACCACTCGTAGCCCGCATAAATTTCGTCCGCACCCTCGCCCGAGAGCACCACCGTCACCTGCTCCTTTGCCAATTTCGCCAAGAAGTAAAGAGGAACGGATGAGGGGTTCGACTGGGGCTCGTCCATGTGGTACTGAATGTCGGAAAAGTTGTCAAAGCAGTCCTGAGCCGTTATATTGCGGCGGAAATTCTTTATGCCGAGCTTTTCCGAAAGCTCTTTTGCCTCGTTTGTCTCGTTGAACTTCTCGTAGTCGAAAAATCCAACGGAAAAGGTCTCGTCGGGCATCAGAGCCGCTGTGATATAGCTGGAATCAACACCGCCGGAGAGGAAAGAACCAACGCGCACGTCGCTTATCCTGTGCGCCGCCACCGATTCCTTGACCGTCTCGTCAAGCTCTTTTTTCAGCGTTTCAAAATCACGGCCACAGTCGGAAAATTCCACGTCCCAATATCGGCGTATCTGCGGCTTTCCGCCCACCTCCCAAGTAAAGCAATGAGCGGCGGGAAGCTTGAACACGCCCTCAAAAAAGGTTTCCTCCATCGAGGAATACTGGAAGGTCAGATAGGGACGAAGCGCCCTCTTGTTCACCTTTTTGATAAAGCCGGGGTGTTCAAGAAAGCTCTTTATCTCCGAGCCGAAAATTATGTCACCGCTCTCGGTGAACGTGTAATAAAAAGGCTTAATTCCGAAGTGGTCGCGTGCGCCAAAAAGCTTCTTCGTCTTGCAGTCCCAGATGACGAACGCGAACATTCCGCGGATTCTGTCAACGATGCCCTCGCCGTATTCTTCATAGCCGTGAAGCAGTACCTCGGTGTCGCTTCCGCTCTTGAAAACGTGTCCCTTTTCAAGAAGCTCTTCTCGAAGGTCTGCGAAGTTGTATATCTCGCCGTTGAAGGTGATAACGACACTTCCGTCCTCGTTCTGCATGGGCTGAGTGCCGCTGTCGGACAGGTCTATGATGCTCAGACGTCTGAAGCCGAGAGCTATCTCATCGGACAGAAAATCACCAGCCATATCGGGGCCGCGGTGAACTATCCTGTCCATCATTTTATTGATTATCTCTTTTTTTCTCTCTATCTTGCCGGAAAAACCAACAAAACCGCACATAATTTTTTCTCTTTCCCTTTCGTTTTAGGTGAGCATAAATATTCAGTTTATTATAACACACTTTTTTGCTCCTGTACAGTATTTTTTCAAAAAATTGCGTTATTCTATTGAAAATAGTAAAAATAAAGTCTATAATATAAGTGCAAGAAATACCCGTAGAGGTTTACATATGAACAGAAACGCAATTTACAGAATTTTTTCCCGAATGCCGACCCTTGCCACCCCTCGCTTGGTTCTTCGCCGTATGCTCCCCGAGGACGCGCAGGATATGTACGAATACGCCTGCCGCGCAGATGTGACGAAATACCTTACCTGGTACCCCCACGACAGCGTCCGCTTCACCCGCGATTATCTTGAATATCTCGAGGGCAGGTATGCGACGGGCGACTTTTTCGACTGGGCGATCACCCTGCGCGAAACAGGGAAAATGATAGGCACCTGCGGTTTTACAAGCTTTGATTTCGACAATGACTCGGGCGAGGTTGGCTACGTTCTCAACCCCGAATTCAGAGGGCATGAAATTATCCCCGAGGCACTCCACGCCGTCATGAAATTCGGCTTTCAGAGCCTGCTGCTCAACCGCATCGAGGCGCACTATATCGTGGGCAACGACGCCAGTCGACGCGTGATGGAAAAGGTGGGCATGAAATTCGAGGGTGTGCGCCGTTCGGGTATGATCATAAAAGGGCAGTACCGCGACATCGGCGTGTGTGCCGTGCTTTCGGACGAGTTCCGATAATTTCGCTTCAAAAAATCGAAAAGAGGTGACTCAATGAAGAAAAGAATACTTGTGGTCAGCAGTGCAAATATGGATTTCGTCATGAACGTGTCCTGCATTCCCCGGGCGGGAGAGACCCTGCTCGAGGAGACGGGAGATTACAAATTTATTCCCGGCGGCAAAGGCGGAAATTCCGCCATCGCCGTGCAGCGCCTTGGCGGTGACTGCGTTTTCTGCGCCAAGCTCGGACGGGATCAGAGCGGCGCGACCCTGCGTCAGCTATACCAAAACGAGGGGATCAACGTCACCTATATGCACTCTACCCCCGATGCGTCCACGGGCTTGGCGGCGATCACGGTTGAGGAAAACGGCGACAACCGAATAACCGTATTTCCCGGCGCAAACGACCACCTGACCGCAGACGACGCGGAAGAGGCACTCCTCTGCTACCCCGACGCGGTGCTTCTTCATTTTGAAATACCTGACGAGGCCATTTTGTCGGCGGCAAAGTATGCCGCAAGGCAGGGGGCGCCGATCTTTATCGATGCAGGCCCCGCAAAGCCCGATTTCCCCTTTGATCAGCTCCCCGAGCTTGAGGTCTTTTCCCCAAACGAGCAGGAGACCGAAGCGTACACGGGAATCTATCCCGCCACCGCGGATCTGGCACTTAAGGCGGCAATAAGACTCGAAAAAATGGTCAAGGCAAAATATTACGTGATAAAGCTTGGGGATCGCGGTGCTCTGGTCTACGACAAGACCTATTACAAAATTGCCGACGCTTATATGACAAAGGTGGTGGACACCACTGCCGCAGGCGACGGCTTTACAGCCGCTCTGACCCTTGAATACATACGCACAGGCAACATTATGCACGCCTGTCGCTATGCCAACGCCGTGGGTGCCATGATAGTGGGCAAAAACGGCGCAAGCACGTCTATACCCAACGAAGCGCAGTTGGCGAGATTTGTGGAAATGCGGGGAATAAAACTTTAATACACAAGGGGGAAAGAAAATGAAACGCATTTTGTATTGTTATCCGCAGGGCAAGAAAAAGGCTCTCACCATGAGCTACGATGATGGCACTATTCACGACCGCCGATTGGTTGAGATCTTTAACGCTCACGGCATTAAGGGCACCTTCCACTTAAATTCGGGAACCTTCGGAAGAGAGGGAAAGATTACAGCCGAGGAGGTAGCAACTCTCTACGAGGGTCACGAGGTCTCCTGCCATACCTTTACACATCCGTTTGTGGAGCGAATTCCCAACATGGACGTGACTCAGCAGATACTTGAGGACAAAGAGACCCTTGAAAATCTCTGCGGCTACGTAGTGCGCGGAATGTCCTATCCATACGGCACCCGTGACACCCGCTCCATGGAGATCATGCGTTCTCTGGGCATGAACTATTCCCGCACCACAGCTTCTCACAACGGCTTTGGAATTCCCGACGACTTCATGCTGTGGAATCCCACCTGCCACCACAAGGGCGACATCATGGAAAAGCTCCATCGCTTCAAGAGCATCACGTCTGCCCTGTCGCTGTTCTATATCTGGGGACACTCCTACGAGTTCAACAACGACAACAATTGGGAACTGATGGAAGAATTCTGTGCGGCGGCACAGGGCATGGAGGACACCTGGTACGCAACGAACATTGAAATTTACGATTACATAACAGCTCTGCGCCGTTGCGAGCTGTCGGTCGACAGGTCCATGCTCTATAACCCCTCTGCCGTGTCCATCTGGGTCATCATTGACGACAACGTCATTGAATGCAAGGGTGGCGAGCGCACCAAGCTTTTCTGAGACGGAATATTTTGGATAAGCCCAACACAACCAAAACCGCATAAAAGAACTCCGTTTCGGTAAATACTTTTACCGAAACGGAGTGTTATTTTTATGTACTATAACAAAGTCGAAATCTGCGGTGTAAACACCGCGAATCTGAAAACTCTTACCCACGCGGAGACCCAAAGTCTGCTTGAACAGACAAAGGCGGGCTCCGCCGTCGCCAGAGACACCCTGATCTACGGCAATCTCAGGCTGGTTTTAAGCGTTATACAGCGCTTTACGAGCCGGGGAGAGGTGCTGGACGACCTGTTTCAGGTAGGGTGCATAGGTCTGACAAAGGCTGTGGACAATTTCAATATCGAGGTAGGCGTGCGCTTCAGCACCTACGCCGTTCCCATGATCATCGGAGAAGTAAGACGATATCTGCGCGACAACAACGCCATTCGCGTCAGCCGCTCGGTGCGAGACCTTGCATACCGCGCCCTGTCGGCTCGTGAGGAGCTTAT
>CAZISP010000078.1:810-5983 GCA_964541955.1 uncultured Lachnospiraceae bacterium | reverse complement strand
GGAAAATCCCGAGGCGATAATTGTGCGCTCACGCATACCGGGCAGAGTTGCGATAGACGTGTGGCGGCGACCGAAGGTCAGCTCGGCGTAAATTTCGTCCGAGAGAATGACGATGTTGGTGTCGCGGACGATTTCCGCTATATCCTCAAGCTCTTCCTTTGTCATAATGGCACCCGTGGGGTTGTTGGGGTACGCCAGAACTATCATTCTTGTTTTGGGAGTGACGGCCTTTTTGAGCATTTCGGGGTTGACCTTGAATTTGTCCTCGTAGCGGGTCTCAAGTATTACGGGCACGCCGCCCACCAATCTCACAATAGGCTCGTAGCAAACAAAGCAGGGGGTGGGGATGATCACCTCGTCGCCCGGGGTTATACAGGCGCGGATGGCAAGGTCGATAGCCTCCGAGCCGCCGACGGTGACGAGAATCTCATTCGCGCTGTATTTCAACTCAAAGCGGCGGTCAAGATATTTTGAAATTTCGGAGCGAAGCTGTGGAATGCCCGCGTTTGACGTGTAGTAGGTTTTTCCTGCCTGGAGGCTTTCGATTGCCGCCTCACGGATGTGCCAGGGCGTGACGAAATCGGGCTGACCGACGGTTAGCCCCACCACGTCCTGCATGGAATCAAGCAGGTCGAAGAATTTTCTTATTCCCGAGGGTTTTAAGCCTGTCGCCACGGGAGATAAGACCTTGGAATAATCTATCATAAGCAGTTACCTCTCTCGTCGCGCACGGCAGGGCCGTAGGTAATGCCCTTATCCTTGTAGGTGCGCAATACGAAATGAGTAGAGCAGGACTGAATGTCCTCGAGAGTCGAGAGCTTGTGCGTTACGAAATATGCGATATCGCGTATGGTTCTGCCCTCGATGATGACTGCAAGGTCGTAAACGCCGCTCATGAGATAGAGCGAACGAACCTCGGGGTAGTTTGAAAGCTTTTCGGCAACCTTGTCAAAGCCGAAATCGTGCTTGGGAGTGATCTTGACCTCGATGATAGCGTTTACAAACTCACGCTCGGTCTTGTCCCAGTCGATGATGGTCTTGTATGCGAGGATAACGCCCTCGCTCTCGTATTTTGCGATAGCCGCCTTGATGTCAGCCTCGGTCATGTCGAGCATGGCGGAGAGCTGCTTTGGTGTATAGGTTGCGTTCTCGTCAAGAAGCTGTAATAATTTATCCATATCAAAGTTCCTTTCAAATCTTATTTCTTCAGATTTTTTATAATGCTGTCGTAGGTCAGACCGTATTTTTCGGCAATGTCGCGGGCGTAGCTCTTTCCGTCGGGCTTTGCACGAACAATTTTGAAGGAGCGCTTGCCCTCCTCGATTCCCGCAACCAGGGTGTCGATTTTTGAACCGCCTTCAACTGCCACCTGCTCGTTTACCGAATCAATGGCACCGGCAAGCTCGTGCAAGTGGGTGGAGAACAGACAGCGGCAACCCACGCGGGCAAGGCCGTGAAGCACCTCGGCGGCAATATAAGACGCCTCGTAGGAGCCTGTTGACGAAAGGGATTCGTCAAGAAGCACCAGACTGTGCTCGGTTATTTTCTCAAAAATTGCAGTCAGACGGGCGCATTCCTCGCCAAGACGCCCTTTGTCGATGGTGTCGTCCGAGCCGGTTGGAAAATGGGTGTAAATTGCGTCGGCGGGGCTGATGGCAGCACGGTCTGCGGGAACGAACATTCCAAGCTGCATCATGACCTGCGCAAGTCCCACGGCGCAGGTGATGACGGATTTACCGCCGCGGTTGGGACCCGTGAGCACGAAAATTGAATAATTTCCGTCAAATTCGACGTCGTTTGGAACGATCTCATCGTCTATTTTCAGCGCAACGCAGGGGTTGTAGAGCCCGTCCGCAATAAAGAGCCTCGATTCGATGGGGGCGATCTCGGGTGTGCAGAGAGGGCAGCCCTTTGCCTGTAACTCGCGCATCATGTTGGTGGCGCGGCTGACAAATTCGATCTCGGGCATGAGATTCAGCAGGAAATCCGTGTTCTCAAGCACGTAAGACTGCACTATCCGCTTCCAGGAGCGGAGAGAGGATTTGTAGACCTCGTTTATTGCGGAATTGAAGGCAAGAGAGAGGGCGGTTTTCTGGGTGTCCGACTGCTTTTTGCCAAAGGGAACGATGTTTGCAATACACGTGTAGCCGTCGTCCTTGAAGTTGAGACGAAGTATCTTTTCAAGCACGTCGCCCGAACGGAAGGGCTCGGGATTGATGGACAGAACGCCCGCCTCGGTGGCTCGCAGCTGTGGGTCGAGGTTGACGCCGATGGTCACCGAACGAATCTCGCGCACACGTGCGGTCAGCTCGGAGAGCTTTTTGTTCAGCTCCTTGTAGTAGTCGCTCTCGGAAAGCTCGGCTATCTTTTCGGCAAGGGTACGGAACGCCTCGCTCTTTAATTTGTCTTTGATAGGCAGCAGACCGCGGGAGAGAACGTCGATGCTTGAGATGTAAAGCTCGATTTCGGTCATGCACATGAGATAGTCCTCGGTGTTCCCGCTGTCCGATTCCAGGCGGCGAAGCTCGCCGATGTCGGAAAGGACGGGAATCAGCGAGTTCAGGGTCTTTGAAAGGGACTCGCACTCGAGCATATCCGAGAACATGTCGCGTCGGTAGCTCATGACGGCCGGGTCGCCCGTCAGATATTCGTTTATATCGCTGCTTCGAAGGTCAAGAATTTCCAGCAGTCCAAGCTGCTCCAGCTCGTAAAGGCTGATGTCGGGCAGGTCGCGCCCCGCATAGTGTGCGGCGGCGGATTCTGCCGAAGGATAGAGCAGACTGAAATTTGACAAATCGTTCATCTTTATCACCTTTCTTTTTTGGTGCAAACACTTTTAGTTCTTACCATTATATCACAACAGATAGGTTTTTGCAATAATTTTCGAAAAAATAGGGCTACGACTTGATTTTGAGCAGAATGGCGGTTATAATTAAGGTAATAACGATTTCCGCAGAGGAGATTTTTCGAATGTATCTTGATTTTTACGAGCCTTGCAGTAAGGTGGACGTGGCGGTGCTGCAAAAGAACCGTTATGTGACGAATATAACTCAGCTCCTCCTTTCGGGCGAGGGATTTGTTACCCGCGCCATGCGAAACGCGGGCGCAGAGGAAAAATATATTACGGGCGACGGCTCGGACTATGAGAAATTCCGTGAGCTTTGCCGTGTTTATCCCCTTTTTGAGGGCAACGCGGCGCAGTTTGTCTGCGATTTTGTTCTTCGTCGTCTTTTG
Source organism: uncultured Lachnospiraceae bacterium (assembly GCA_964541955.1). Classification (GTDB taxonomy): domain Bacteria; phylum Bacillota; class Clostridia; order Oscillospirales; family CAG-272; genus SIG710. The sequence goes on along the minus strand of CAZISP010000078.1, from coordinate 2,749 downwards.
GGGTGCGATACGGCTCTCTCTGCCGAAAAATGCGACGAGATATGGATGAAAACTGCTGATTGCCTTGTGGAAAAGCCTCTTACCGCTGCCGAGCTTTTGAGAGGTCTGAACGTAGGCGGCATAGGTGTTATGACCGATATTTCCGCCGAGCTCTCGCCCTTTGGGAGCCTTGATACGGCGGCGACCCCCGTGCTTTGTCCCGATTCGGTTTTATCCGTTGACAAACGGGGTTACAAAAAGAGATTTTCTTTGCTCGAAACAGCTTTCGGCGAGAAAATCACCTGCATTTCCGATTTTGACGCGGCTCTTTCGACCCTGACCGAGAGATTTACGGAAAAAGGCTGTTCGCTTGCGGTTGTGAGCGGACTTTCGCGAGAAGATTTCGGCAAGAGCGACCACTACCACGCCCAGCAGGCACTGGAAAATGCGATTCGAAGTGACGGGAACGTTTCCGCCGAGGAAAGCCGCGATTTTCGTCGTTATGCTATCGGAAAATTCCTTGAAGCCTGCCGCGAAAAGAAGCTGGACGTTCTGCTTGAATTTTGTGCGCCCGCCCTTGAAATTCTGCCCGATATCAAGGCGGAATCGACGGTGGAAAGGCGCATTTGGCTGAATTTCTCGGAAAAAGAACTTCCCCTTGTAAAAGAGGGCTTTATCGACCTTGGTGCCGACCTTGAACAGCAGTTTTTCGCTTATTCAAGGCGGTACGCTATCGGAAATCTGCCCCCGTTTTTTGTGGGCACGGCAAATCTTGCCGAGCTTTGTTTGCACGAGCTTTATCTGTCCGAGCTGAGGCGGTTTTCGGAGAGATCGGGCGGCGTTAGAAATCTGTAATTTATGAGAAAAAACAATCTTTGTACGTTGTGTCCCCGCGCTTGCGCGGTGGACCGCTCCGAACGGTCGGGCTACTGCGGCGCGCCCGATAAAATAATGATTGCCCGCGCGGCGCTTCACATGTGGGAGGAGCCGCCGATAAGCGGCAAGCGGGGCTCGGGAACGATATTTTTCTGCGGCTGCAACATGGGCTGTGTTTTTTGCCAGAACCGTGAAATTTCCCGCCCTCATGGCGAGATCGGACGCGGCTTTGACGCGGACGGGCTGTGGAAAATCATGGTCGCCCTGCGTGAAAAGGGGGCGCACAACATAAATTTTGTGACGCCCACCCATTACGCTGACACTGTTGCCGAGGTTTTGCGCGCATATAAGAGCGAGCTTGGGATTCCCGTGGTCTACAACTGCGGCGGCTACGAGAGCGTCGAAGCTCTGCGAGAACTTGACGGCTTGGTGGATATTTACCTGCCCGATTTCAAATATATGTCAAGCGAGCTTTCTTCAAAATATTCAAAGGCTCCCGATTATGCCGACGTTGCTTCAAAGGCTCTTGATGAAATGCTCCGTCAGCAGAAAAGCTGCGTTTTTGACGGCGACGGCATTCTGCAAAAGGGTGTTATCGTCCGACATCTTGTGCTCCCCGGCGCGCGCCGCGATTCAATTGAGGTTTTGCGCCGAATCTCGGAAATTCGGGGCGAGCGGGATTTGCGGCTCAGTCTTATGAGGCAGTTCACACCCGATTTTCTCCCCGAGGGAGATGAATTTTCCGCGCTTCGCCGAAAAATCACGAGCTTTGAGTACGACAGCGTGCTGAAAGAAGCTCAGCGGCTGGGATTTGACGGCTATACACAGGGCGCAGACTCGGCTACGTCATCCTTCACACCGAATTTTTCCGAAATTTTTATTGAAAACTGAATAAACTCTGTTCTGCGGTGGCAAAATAAAGCCGAAGAAGCAAATACATCTTCACCGAAAGGTAAAAATATTTGTGCCGCCATAGCGGCAGAACGGAGATTTTTATGGTTTTAATGGACAAAATATGCCTCGCGCTCAGCATCATCGGCGGACTCAACTGGGGCAGCATCGGCCTGTTCCGCTACGATATCGT
>CAZISP010000078.1:0-800 GCA_964541955.1 uncultured Lachnospiraceae bacterium | reverse complement strand
CAGCATCGGACTTTTCAAGTTTGACCTTGTTGCCTGGATCTTTGGCGGGCAGACCTCGCTTTGGGCGAGAATTATTTACACGCTGGTTGGCCTCGCCTCTGTCTGGTGCATCTCTCTTCTTTTCAGAGACACCGAGGAGCTCGGCGAGAGAAGATAAGGAACGGTATGCGGGGTGCTTTTGGAAAAGCACCCCAACCCCCGAAAACTTTCAAAAACGAACATGCGACAGACGGTTTGCGGAATCAAACCTTGCAAAACGACGGCTGAACACCGTCGTTTTTTTATTCATGTGATTGAACGTTCGATTTGAATAAACCATGTAGGGGCGACCATTGGTCGTCCGCTATGCAAAAACAATATATTATGTTACCCAAAAGAACTTTTGAAAAAGGTCTTGAAAAAGCAACGAATATCTGTTATAATGTTATAGTCTGAAAGGCTGTGAAATAAGGCCATACTATCCGGGGCAGTAGCGGAGCCCTGTACCTGAAATCCGCTGTAGCAGGGGCGAATTCCTTTTTTGAGGGATGATCTTGGTGTGAATTCTGCGCTTTTCCCTGTGTTGAGAAGTGGGTCTTGCGCAATCGGGAGCTGTGAACCATGTCAGGTGGGGAACCAAGCAGCATTAAGCAGTATCCCCGGTGTGCCGCGAGGTCGCCTGCTTTGAGCAGAGAAAGGCGCGTGAGCCGCCTGTGATTCTCGATCTTAAGGTGTATGGTCTTATTTTGCAGCCTTTTGCGTGAAACCATGCAATCATAGGTTGCAAGTTCAGCTATTTCACGCATGAAACACTTGCAAAA
>CAZISP010000077.1:0-5987 GCA_964541955.1 uncultured Lachnospiraceae bacterium | reverse complement strand
CAAGTGCCGCACCGTAGGCTTCTCTTGTTGCTATCTTGTCTGCCATCAGATATTACCCTCCTGTGCGTTAAGCTCAGCCATAGCCTGCTTGTATTCGTCCTCGTTCGGTGCCTTTCCGTGCCAACCAACGCTGTTTTCCATGAAGGAAACGCCCTTGCCCTTTACGGACTTTGCAATAATTGCCGTGGGCTTGCCCTTACATTCCTTTGCCGCCTTGAAAGCCGCCTCGATCTGATCGAAGTCGTGGGCGTCGATGGTGATAACGTTGAAGCCGAACGCCTCAAACTTTTTGTCGTGGGGCGCGGGGTTCATGACCTGGGCGGTAGGACCGTCGATCTGAAGACCGTTCAGGTCAAGGATAACGCAGAGGTTGTCCAGCTTATAATGAGCGGCAAACATAGCTGCCTCCCAAACCTGTCCCTCCTCGCTCTCGCCGTCGCCGACAGCCGTGTAAACTCTGAAATCGTCGCCGAAATGCTTTGCCGAGAGCGCCATGCCGCAAGCCGCCGAGATGCCAAGACCCAGGGAGCCCGTGGTCATATCAACGCCGGGAATGTGCTTCATGTCGGGGTGCCCCTGAAGAATGCTGTCTATCTTACGGAGCGTTTTGAGAAGCTCCTTGTCAAAAAATCCTCTTTCTGCAAGAGTTGCGTAAAGAGCGGGAGCGCAATGACCCTTTGAGAGCACGAAGCGATCGCGCTTGGGATCCTTGGGATTTGCGGGGTCAACGTTCATTTCCTCAAAATAGAGGTAGGTGAGAATGTCGGTTATCGACAAAGAGCCGCCGGGGTGTCCCGACTTTGCATTGAAGGTACCTTCAATTACGCCTCGACGAATGTTCAGGGCGTGCTTTTTCAGTTGAGTTACAGTGGTTTGTTCCATAGCTGCACCTTTCGGGTTTATTTGCGTATTTACACTATAATTATATAACAACACACATGGTTTGTCAAGGGCTTTACCGCCCGAATGGGTGTGAAAAGGTGTTTTTTTATACGGCTCAGCGGAATCGTGATATAGCGAGGGAAAAAAGGAAAACGATGCCGCTGAAAACCACTATCGCCGCGCCTGTGGGAAGATCGAAAAAGCAGGACGCCATGATGCCGCAAAATGAGCAGAGGACTGATATTACCGCAGATGAGACAACAACCGCCCTAAAGCTCTTAAACAGTCTCATTGAGGTAAGTGCGGGAAAGATTATCAGAGCGGAGATAAGCAAGGTTCCCATAACCCTCATGCCCACCACCACCGTAAGACCGCTGACGACAGCCATAAGCAGCTTATACGCACCGGTCCTTATGCCCGTGGCGCTTGAAAACGCCTCGTCAAAGGTGACGGCAAAGATGCGGTTGAAGAACAAAAGGTAAATGAGGAGCACGGCAACAGACAGACAGACCGCCAATATAACGTCCGAGCGGGACATTGCGTTGATCGAGCCGAACATATAGCTTGATATGTCCGCGTTTACGCCGCCGCCAAGGGATATGACGATAACGCCCAGCGCCAGTGCGCCGCTTGATATCATTGCAATTGCCGAATCGCCGCCGATACGCGAGCTGTCGCTGATGCGAAGCAGAAAAACTGCCGTCAGGATGACCACGGGAATTGAAAAGGCGAGCGGAGCAACGCCTGCAACCGTGGCGACGGCAATCGCGCCGAAGGCGACGTGGGAAAGACCGTCACCGATCATGGAATAGCGGCGAAGCACCAGGCTGACGCCCAGCACCGAGGAGCAGAGCGCCACAAGACAGCCGACGAGGAGAGCGTTGCGCACGAATTCGTAGGAAAGATAACGAAGAAGCGTGTCAAACATTGCCTTTCCCTCCCTTCCCTGCGGAAAAGTGCTCGAAAACGGAGGATTTGAGGTAATCCGCCGTGTCTCCGAAGAATTTCACCGTGTGATCCAGGTGAAGGATTTTGCTTGAATATTTCAGCGCCGCGTCAAGGTCGTGTGAGACCATGACCACGGTTTTCCCTATGCGGTTGATCTCGGATATTATGTTATACATATCCCGCGTAACGCTGACGTCAAGCCCCGCCACGGGCTCGTCCAAGAGCAGAATCCTTCCCGCGGCACAAAGGGCGCGCGCCAAAAGAACTCTCTGCTGCTGACCGCCCGAAAGCTCACGGTAACAGCGGCGCGAGAGGTGGGATATGCCCATTTTTTCCATTGCCTCGTCTGCTTTTTGACGGTGGCTGTCACGGTAAAAGGGGAAGAAGCCGCCACCCAGACACCCCGACAGAACCACCTCGCGCACCGAGGCGGGAAAATCACGCTGAATCTGTGTTTGCTGAGGCAGGTATCCCGCGTCGCGTCGGGACAGTCCGCCGCCGTAGATTATTTTGCCGTCGGTCTGTTCCTTCAGTCCCAAAAGGGATTTTAACAGTGTACTTTTTCCCGAGCCGTTTTCACCTAAAATGCAGAGGTAATCCCCCGCGTCGATATGGAAATCTACCTCGCAGAGAACAATTCGCCCGTCGTATGCAAGGCAAAGATCGCGAGCCTCTATGAGATGAGGCGAGGCGTTGTCAAAATTTATCATGAGATCGCCTCCGTAAGGGCTTCAAGATTTCGGCGCATGAGATCGATGTAGGTAACGCCTGCCTTGAAATCGTCGGCTGATAAGGTGTGGCAGGAGTGAAGCGTCAACACCTTAGCGCCTGTCTCCGCAGAAATGCTTGCCGCGATCTTTTCGTTTGAAAGGCTGACGCTGAAAATACAGTCAATATTCTCGGAGCGCACAAGGTCGATGATGTCCGCGATCTCTCCCGCCGATGCCTCTGTGTGGGAGCTGCACCCGCTGAATGGGGAGTGAATTTCAAGCTCCATGTCATGAGCCAGATAAGCAAAAGGGTTGCGATCGCCGAAAACTACCGTTTTGGTTTTTGCATTGTCGGCAAGCGACAGAAAATCATTTTTCAGAGTCTCAAGCTCGGTCAGATATTTCTCGGTGTTTGCTCGATAGGTGGCGGCGTTGTCGGGGGATATTTCGCATAATTTGTCGCAAATATCCCGAACAATTTCCATGGCGTTCTCGGGCGATGTCCAGACGTGCTCATCCTTTTCCGAGTGATCGTGCCCGTCGTGGTCGCCGGTCTCGAGAAGCTCAACCGAGTCTGTGATATTGAGGATTACCATGCTTTTTTCGCCCGATTCAAGAACGGTCTCCGCCCAGGTCTCACTCTCACCTCCGACGCCGATAAAAAGGTCGCATTCGTCTATTTTTATGCGATCGTTTGGCGTGGGCTCATAGGAGTGCGCCTCGCTTCCGGGCTTTATGAGCATGGTAAGCTGTGCATCCGTTCCCTCTGTTATCTGCCGCGCAAAATCGTACTGCGGGAAGGCTGTGCAAACGATGCTGATGCCGTTGCCGTCTGCCGTCTCGACGCAACCGGAGAGCAGGAGCAGCGCGGTCATGAATAATATTAAAAATCCAATCCTTTTCATACGTTTTTCTTCTTTTCTATACAGCTTGAGCATTCACCGAGGAGTACAGACCGTCCCGCCGACACGAAAAAACCGTGATCTGAGGAAATGTGGCGCAGAAGCTCGTCGCCTATCCTGCATTCAAGATGTACGACCTTGCCGCAACCCGAGCATTTCAGATGAAAGTGACTGTCGCAGTGCTCCCCCGAGTATTGGTAGAGCCGCTTCGACGTGTCGCCGTCTGTATAGCAGCGAAGCACGCCCTCCTGCTCAAAATTTGAAATTATCCTGTATACCGAGCTTTTTCCCGGCATTTTTTCGCCCGTGGACTTGCATCTCTCGGCCAGTGCCGCTATAACGTCATCTGCGGTGAATTGCAGGTCGCGGTTAGAGCGAAAAAAATTAAGAACCGAGCTTTTTCCGCCCGTATTGTATCCCGATTTTGTCATTTTTAGCCTCCAAAATGAGAATTGTTCTCATATTGTACCACTTTGTTCTCCTTTTGTCAAGATTTCTGTCTCTTTTTCTTGACATACTTTATGATTTGTGGTATATTTAGATAAAAGATGCCACGAAAGGAACGGAAATTGATATGAAAAAGCTGACAGCTCTTATTATAGCACTTCTCATTGCCCTGGGTGCCGTTGCGCTCACGTCGTGCGGCGGTGAGACGGAGGATTCGGAGACGAACGACATGAACGACATCGATTACGAGACGGTAAACAACGAGGGCTGGAGCCCTTCCTTCAAGCCGTAATAAGGACTTTGAATAAACAAAAAGAGCGGAATTTCCGCTCTTTTTTGTTTATTCAAAGAAAAACGAGGCGTCAAGTGCCGCGTCCTGCGCACTGTAAAAGTCCTTGCCCGTTGCAAGATACTTGTCCATTTTGAGAAGACAGGCGGCAACGGCAATTTCTTCATCCGAAAGTCTGCAGTATGGCAGAGGATTCCGATAAAGCACTTTGCCGCCGCCTGTGATGCTGAGAAGTCCAAGCCCGTCAAGGTTCCCGTTTTGCCCGATTTCACGCCGCTCCATATCAAAGCTGACAGGCAGACCGTCCTCAAGATAGGTGCATCTGCCGTTTACTATCTCGCCGTTCGTTCCTCTGACGGTCAGCTGTCTTGATCGTATATCCGAGAAATACTGAACGCTCTCGAAGTCGTAGATGGCGGTCTTGTCGCCGAAACGGAAGATTTTGATTTTTTCCTCGCTGTCGGTCGGAACGGGTTCGGCAAATCCTGCTCTTGAGTTGTATTTGTTCACTCTGTCGGGGATTTTTACAGTCTCGATTTCGGGCATCTCGTTGCCCGTGCCGAGAAAATAACGGATAAGACTTGCGGCGTGATAATCGTGACAGCAGCACAGGCGCACCGAGACGATGTCGCCCAGAATTCCGCTGTTGATGACTTCCTTTATTGCCATGTTCATTGGCTGCAGGTGGAATTGCTCGGCAACCTGAATGCGCCAAGCGGGGGTGTATCTGTCAAAAAAGCGCTTTTGGCTTTCGGTGTCGATACCCATTGGGGTTTCCATGAGAACGGGAATGCCTTTTTGGCAAAGGTCGGCGGCCGTGTCGGTCATGCTTGCCTTGTTTACACAGCAAACGATGAAGTCGCAGTCAAGTGCGAGAAGCTCCTCTGCCGACGAGACCACCTTTGCCGAATATTTTTCGCTTATGTATTTTGCCCTCTCGGGATTTCTCGCGCATATTCCCGAAACTTCGAATTTCTCGGGGCAGAGGGCGGCGATCCGCAGATAGAACTCTGCTCTCCAGCCCGCGCCCAGAATTCCGTATTTTATCATAATTCCTCCGCTGTGCCTATGTATTTTTGAAGCAGGGCGACGAGTGCTTGTCTGTCGGCAACTCCCGCCGTGCCAAGTATCTTTTTGATGCGGTATTTCACGCCGTTTTCCGTGAGAAAGCATTCCTCGGTCAGCTCTGCGAGTGTCCTGCCGCGCCAAAGACCGCTGACGATATTGCGATCCACGTCGTCCATGCAATAGAGCAGCTTTTCAAGAGCCATCATCTCGCGTATTTCCAGGTCACGGTTGAAGGCACCGCCTTCAACGGTTTGTTCTATTTCAATCGGAGCTGCGACGGCAGGGGTGCCGGCGGTGTTCCAGGAGACCTTTATTGAAACGCCGGAGATATATTTATGCTTGCACAGCATTTTATAGAGGTGGATAGCCGCTTTCCCGAAAGGGGAATAGTCGATATTCAGCGATTTTATATAGGGGCTGTAATACCGTGAGAGAGTGCCGCCCGTCAGGCTGTAGACCGCCAGGCGTTCAAGTCGCTGTGGGTCGCGTTCCTTCAGGTTCCGCACGAGAGAAACCGCCGCCAGGTCGCTGGTGCAGATGACCGCCTCAATATCGGCGCCGTTTTCGAGAAAGGCTCTGAAGCAGTTTTCAAGGCTGCCGTCAAAGTAGAACGGTCTTATTTTTTCGGTCTTGTTCTCGCTGTAGGAGAAGAGAGCGTCCACCTTGCTTATATCCGACAGGCTATGGGTATTTGCTCCGTAGATTGCCGTGGGTTTCTCGCCGATCTGGCTCAGAAGCTGT
>CAZISP010000076.1:0-6037 GCA_964541955.1 uncultured Lachnospiraceae bacterium | reverse complement strand
CTGCGGGCATTACGAGGGCGTTGACCAGCGGATTGTTGACGAGATAATCGACGAGGAGATCTCCATCGGCGATTACGTGCTGACGGGAGGAGAGCTTCCCGCCTGTATTTTGGTTGACTGCATTTCAAGACTTTTGCCTGGTGTTCTTTCCGACAAGGAGTGCTACGAGAGCGAGAGCATTGCCTGCGGTATGCTTGAATACCCGCAGTATACCAGACCCTACGAGTTTCACGGGGTCAAGGTGCCCGATATTTTGATTTCGGGCGATCATGGGAAGATTGACAAGTGGCGATATGAGCGTGCGCTTGAGGAAACAAGGCGTCTTCGCCCCGATCTTCTTGAAGATAAGGACTGAAACGGATAATTCAGAGTACGGTTTTGCCGCTTGGCGGCGGAATGGAGGTACAAATGAAAAACGGGATCGGAAAAAGCTCCGATTTTTCTGCGACAGAGCTGTTTGAACGAAGCTCTGTTATGAAATTCTCTAAAAAAATATATAATTTGGCTTTTTCGGGTTTCTTTGGCTCAATTATGACGGCGTATTCCGCCCTGCAGAGAAAATTCGCCCGCTCAAGGGTGGCAAAGGCTGCGGGAAGCTCGGAGGCCGAGGGCGGGAGCTGGGAGAGAAATCCGCTTACAAGAGCGAGACGGGCTATTATCGCGGGGGTCGAGCAGAGCGTTATTTTAAGGTCTGCTCACAGGGTGCTTTGCAGTATGCTTGGTGTCTATCTTCGCGTCTACGGCTTCTTTTTGCTCTATCTCGGCATCTCAATGGCGGTAATGAACGTCATCAAGCGGGTGAGCCTCATCGGTGATTTTTCAATGAGCGACCTCGCCGTTTCGGTGGCGGTAATCTTTGCGTCGTTCCCTCTGCTTTTGTCGAAATCCACCCTTGGCGCGGCGATAGATTCGAGCCTTGTCATGCGAACTGTCGTTTACCGTTTCCTCGGGTTTACTCCAAGGGAGCTGAAAGCAAACAGTCAGCACACGTCGGGCTCGGCGGGATATTTCAGAGGAGCTCTTTTCGGGGCTGTGATCGGCTGCTTCTGCGTTGCTTTTTCTCCTCTGATCGTTTGCATCGGAATTGCGGCGGCTGTGGCGGCTGTGCTGGTCTTCCTGCGACCCGAGATAGGACTGCTTGGAATGGTGCTGGTGTCTCCGGTGCTGTCTCTTGCGGGAAGCCCCACTATGCTTTTGGCGGCGATGGTAATTTACACCGTTGCCTGTACGTTTATTAAAATATTTCTTGGCAGAGTGACACTCTCCCTTGAGATATCCGACGTTTTCGTTTTGCTTTTCGCTTTTCTTTTGGGCATGGGCGGAGTTGTGTCGATGGGCGCGTCTCTGAAACCGGCCTTGATGTACGCTTGTCTCATGGGGATATATTTCCTTACGGTTCTTCTTGTGCGGACGCGGGAACTGCTTGAGAGGCTTCAGGTGGCGTTCGTTACCTCGGGCGTTATCGTTTCGCTCGTCGGATTTTATCAGATAGTAACGGGCAACCTTGAGGTCGAGACTCTTGACGCGGATGTTTTCGCGGGTATAAGCGGAAGAATCACGTCCACCTTCGGAAATGCCAATATGGTGGGTGTTTTCCTTGTTATGGTCTTCCCCTTTGCCATGGCTCTTATGTTCGGCGGCGCGTCGGGTAAGCTGAGGGCATACGGATTCCTGTCCTGCATGATGATGGGTGTTTGCACGGTTCTGACCTGGTCGAGAGGCGCGTGGCTGGGGCTCATTTTTGCGGCGATCGTTTTCGTTGCTCTGTACAGCCATACCATAATACCGATTTTGTTTCCCGCGGGCGTGCTTTCGGTGACGCTTTTTTGGGATAAGCTTGGCGGAAGCGGATTTTTTATGAATCTCATTTCCCGTTTTACAAGTATTTTTACTGTCGGAGACACCTCTTCGGCTTACAGACTCAGCATCTGGAAGGGAACTCTCAGAATTCTTGAGGAGAACTGGGTGGCGGGCATCGGCATCGGAAGTGATGCATTTACCCGTGTTTACGTGCGGTTTGCCGAGTCGGGCGCGGAGTACGCAATGCACTCCCATAATATGTTCCTACAGATATTCACCGAGCTTGGCATAGTCGGAATTGCCCTCTTTGCCGTCTGCCTTTTCCTGTGCGTACAGAGCGGACTTGAGGTGGTGCGCTTCGGCGCGCCTCGGGCAAAAGGAGAGAGAGCGGTATGCGTGGCGGCGATCAGCGCCCTTGCAGGTGCCCTGCTTCAAGGTCTTACCGACCATATTTGGTTCAATTACAGAGTATTCTTTACTTTCTGGTTCGTGCTGGCGATGATACGTGTCGCCTCGACGTTGGGCAGAAAATACGGCAGCTCGCATTTTGACGTTTAACGTGTGTTTCACAAAAATCATGCCGCCACAGGCGGCAGAACGGAGATCAATATGGCAGATATAAAGAAGAAAAGAAAATTTAATATCGTCGATCTGGTGCTGGTTCTGACGGTAGCGGCAATAGTGGTTGCGGTGGTCTTCATCGGGAACAAGCTTCTGGGGGGCGAGCAAGCCGCGGCATCGGATGCCGACAAGGTCACGATCGAATATTCGATTCAGTTCAGAAAGCTCCCCGACTCGGGCACGGGAAATCTCACGGAGGGAGACGTTATCAGAGATGCCAATTCCAAGGCATCCATGGGTCAGGTGACGGAAATATTCTACGAGCCTTACGCAGAGCTGATTTATACCGAGTCCGAGGGACAGGGCTACGGTGTTATGGCGGAGATGGAAGGATATACCAATATGCTCGTTTCGGTTCGCGGCGAGGCAACAAAGGACGAGGGCGGATATTATCTTAACGGTGTCAAGCTTCTTGTGGGACGTCAAATGGACGTCTGGTCTCCCGGTTATTCGGGGCAGGGCTGGTGTATGACGATAAGAGAGGTGAACTGAGATGACTGATAAGAAAAAAATCGGCTTCAACGCCCTTGATTTGGTTATAGTAATAGTGCTGGTTCTGTGTGTCGCAACGGTCGGGATTCGTTTCATTCGCACCTCCGATGCGGAAAAGAACGCGGAAACAAGCAAATACAGACTGACCTTCCTTATATCGAACGTAAGCGACACCTCAAGAGAAGCATTGGTGGCGGGCGACAGCGTTTTTTCACAGATAAACGACGCATATATCGGCAGACTTGAGGGAATAGATACCTTCAGCCCCGCGTTTGAATTTCTCGATAACGGAAACGGTGCCTTTGAGAAGGTCTATTATCCCGAGGGAACAAAGGTGGATATTACCGGCACGATAATTGCGGAGGGTACCACCAACAGCGACGGCTTCTTTGCCTCGGGAAGCTTTTTCCTCTCTCCCGGCAGAACCTTTGACATATACACCGGTCACATTCAGGTGACAATTCTCATCACGTCAATAACAGAATATAACGGTTAAATGTGATTTTTTGGTGAAAATATACTACAGATTTTATTAAAAAACGCAAATTTCGTCATTTGTCACATATAAAACCTGTTGATTTTGAGCCCGAAATTTGTTATACTATTTATAATGGTACGGTGGAGTTTTCTCCGCAAACGAGCTGCAGAGCTCGTTTCATAAAAGAAAGGTAAGGACAGATAGAAACATGATTACTCGCGAGGTCAGCATTACAAACAAGGTAGGTCTTCATGCAAGACCGGCTACGTTCTTTATACAGAAGGCTAACAGCTACAAAAGCGTTATCTGGGTTGAAAAGGACGAGAGAAGAGTTAATGCAAAGAGCCTTCTCGGTATTCTTTCTCTGGGTATTTCTCAGGGCATGAATATTACCATCATCGCCGACGGTCAGGATGAGACCGAGGCTGTTGAGGGTCTGGCGGAGCTTATCAATACGGGTCTCGCAGAATAAAAATGTATAACTGAAATCCCGGTATCCCGGATACCCGGCATTGAAGGACGGCGGTGATGCTTTGCATGACCGCCGTTTTTCTACCCCTCGCAAAATTTGGCGCTGTTTGACGAAAGGAGAAGCGGAAATGGACAGACTTGAGAGCTTGCTTGAAAAAGCCAACACCCTGCCGCTTTCCCCCGGCGTCTATATTATGAAGGACAAGTGGGGTAAGGTCATCTACGTCGGCAAATCGAGAAAGCTGAAAAACAGGGTGTCGCAGTATTTTCAGAGCAGCGTCAAGAATCTGAAAACGGCGAAAATGGTGTCGCTGGTCGATGATTTTGAATATTTCCTTTGCGACACCGAAATGGAGGCGCTGACCCTTGAAAACAGGCTCATAAAGCAGCATACGCCAAAATATAACATCAGATTAAAGGACTCAAAGTCCTATCCCTATATCAAGGTGACGGACGGTCAGTACCCAAAGATAATGTATTCGCGCAAGCGCGTGTCCGACAGAGCGAAATATTTCGGCCCCTATTCGGGGGTCAGCACGGTGTTTTCGGTTATAAAGCTGCTTGAAAAGACCCTTGGAATCCCGTCCTGCAAAAGGTCGTTTCCCCGCGATATAGGAAAGGAACGCCCCTGTATTTATTATCAGATGGGACAGTGCGTGGGGCTTTGCACGGGCAAGGTCAGCCCCGAGGAATATGCGGAGACCGTCAAGTGTGCCATGAGCATTTTGCGCGGAAACACAGCGCAGGCTCGGCGCGACCTTGAAGAACAGATGCTTGAATTTGCCCGGAGAGAGCAGTTTGAGGCGGCGGCAAGGTGCAGAGACGCTATTGCGGCTCTTGAAAAGCTGTCCGAAAAACAAAAGGTCGTGGCGTCCCCCGACGCGGACAGAGACGTTTTTGCTCTGTACAGCGACGAGCAGTGCTCCTGCATTTCCGTCTTCAATATACGAGAGGGCGCGGTGACGGACAAGAGCGAATTTTGCTTTGGCGCGGACATGATAGCCGAGGCGGAGGAGATGCCCGCGTTCATCTGCGATTATTATTTGAATAGAGAGTACGTACCTCATGAGGTGCTTTTGTCCTTTGACCTGTCGGAGGAGGATAGAGAGCTCATGAGCGCGGCGCTTTGCCGGATGGCGGCGCGCAACGTTCAGCTGAGAACCCCCGAGCGAGGGGAGCTGAAGGCTCTTTGCGACATGGTATATGACAACGCCCGCGAAAAGGCGAAAATGTATAAAATCGATGCGGAAAAGGACGACGAAACGCTTGTTCGTCTGGCATCGATGCTGGGGCTTGAGGTGTTGCCCGAGAGGATAGAGGCATACGATATCTCAAACCTTGCCTCAGAGCACAAGACCTGCGGCATGGTGGTGATGGAGAACGGCAAGCTGAAAAAGTCGGATTACCGCACATTCAACATCAAATCGGTTGAGGGCACGGACGACTACGCTTCAATGCGCGAGGCGTTGCAACGCCGCTTGGCGCATCTGGGCGACGGCGCGGGCTCGTTTGCGTCAGCACCCGACCTTATTTTACTTGACGGCGGCAAGGGACACGTTTCCACCGTCAAAGCGGCTATGGACGAGATGGGAATTGACATTCCCGTGTTTGGCATGGTGAAGGACGATTTCCACAAGACCAGAGCCCTTTGCGATGAGGAGAGAGAGATAAGCATCGCCCGCGACAAAGGGGTATTTTCGCTTGTTTACAGGCTTCAGGAGGAGGTCCACCGCTTCAGCGTCTCGAAAATGGAGGGCGCAAAGCGGAAAACTCTCACCACCTCGACCTTGCAGAAAATTGACGGAATAGGCGAGGCGAAGGCGAGAGCAATTCTGAAGCATTTCGGCGGACTTGCCAAAGTCAAGACCGCAAGCGCCGACGAGATTGCCGCGGTGAAGGGGATTTCGAGGGCGGACGGCAAGAGAATTTACGAATATTTTCACAAAAATTGAGGTAAAAATGAGAATCATAACGGGAAAAGCCGGAGGCGTTCGCCTTGAGACCCTTGACGGACTGAATACGAGACCTACTGCCGGGAGAACGAAGGAAGCGGTCTTTTCCATGCTTGCCTTTGACATTGAGGGCAGGCGTGTTCTCGATCTTTTTTCGGGCTCGGGGCAAATGGGACTTGAAGCACTGAGCCGCGGCGCGCGCTCGGCGACCATGATCGACCAT
>CAZISP010000075.1:0-6077 GCA_964541955.1 uncultured Lachnospiraceae bacterium | reverse complement strand
ATTTCAAATCTGTTTGCCCTTGTCGGCATCGCTGTTGCCGCCGTGCTTTACGTAATTCTGGCACTTGTTTTCAAGGCGGTTGATACCGAGGATATCCGAATCCTGCCAAAGGGCGATAAGCTGCTGCAAATACTGAAAAAACTAAAGCTCGTTAAATAAAGGTAAATAAAAATGGAAAGAACGGAACTTGTAAATAATCTTAAATCCAAGGGCAGATACTCTTTTGAGGACCTGTGCGACGTCATGATGCTCCTGCGAAGCGAGGGCGGTTGCCCCTGGGACATGGAGCAGACACACAAAACTTTAAGAAAGGATTTTATTGAAGAGACCTACGAGGCAATTGAGGCTATCGACCTTGACGATATGGAGCTTCTGCGTGAAGAACTTGGCGACGTGCTTTTGCAGGTGGTCTTTCATGCAAGAATAGAGGAAGAAAATAAAACCTTTGATATCGGTGACGTTATCACCGAGCTTTGCACCAAGCTCATCCACCGCCACCCCCACGTTTTCGGTGAGGTAAAGGTGGACGACAGTGCCGAGGTGCTTGTGAACTGGGATAAGATAAAAAACGATGAAAAGCAACGGGTGACATTCACCTCGCGCCTAAAATCCGTCCCCGTCTGCCTGCCCGCACTTATGCGCGCTCAAAAGGTGGGAAAGAGAGCGAATATTTTTGATTTCCCCGATGCCGCTTCTGCGCTTGAAAAGGTAAAAGAAGAGGTAGCCGAGGTGAGCGAGGCCATGGATTCACCCGAAGCGCTAAAAGAGGAGATCGGAGACCTTCTGCTGTCTGTAACGAGCCTTGCGAGAAAGTGCGGAGTGGACTGTGAGGAGGCTCTGACGAATGCCACGGAGAAATTTATTTCCAGATTTGAGGTGCTTGAGGGCGAACTCGAAAAAACCGGAAAAACCTTTGAAAACGCAGATTTAAGCGAACTTGATGCCATTTGGGAGCAAATTAAGGCAAATAAATGCAAAAAAACAACAAAATAATCAAAAAAATATTCCAAAACCTCTTGAAATTAGTCAAATTTGTGGTATAATGTAATCATGAAATGCAGTACGGCTAATTGCCTGATGCTTTTTATTCGAATAAAAAACGAAAGGTATGGTTAAGCAAAAATGAACAAGACACAGTTGATCGACGCGGTTGCAAAGTCGGCAAATCTTAAGAAGGCCGACGCTGAAGCAGCAGTAAACGCTGTTACAGCAGCTATCACAGACGCTCTTAAGGCAGGAGACAAGGTTCAGCTCATCGGCTTCGGTACATTCGAAGTTAAGGAAAGAGGAGCCAGAACGGGCAGAAACCCCAAGACAGGCGAGACAATTAAGATTGCGGCATCCAAGCATCCTGCATTTTCTGCAGGTAAGGCTTTCAAGGAAGCAATTAACTGATCATCTTATAAAAAAGTCCCGACCGAATCGGGACTTTTTTACGTTGAGGAATATGAGAATAGATAAGTATTTGAAGGTTGCAAGAATAATCAAGCGCAGAACCGTTGCAAACGATGCCTGTGATACGGAGCACGTTTCGGTGAACGGCAGGCGCGTAAAAGCGTCCTATGACGTAAAGGAAAACGATATAGTCGAGATTACCATGGGTCAGAGAACCATTAAAATCAGAGTCGTTTCCGTCAAAGAAAACGTCGGCAAGGCAGACGCCGCATCTCTCTACGAGGTGATAGAGCAGTAATAATCCGCTCTGAAAACGCATATAAAATAGTGATTGCCGTGAGCGATCACTATTTTATTTTTTGGAGCGTGCTATGGCTGAAAACACGGAAATTCAAAAGAATCACGGAGTGCTTGTTCGAGCACGGGAGCATCTTGAGATCACCGCCGTTACAGACGTTATCAGCTTTGACGAGGAATCGGTGAACCTCGATACCGAAATGGGCGAGATGCTCATTGACGGCGAGGATTTACACGTGGGAACTCTTGATACCGTGAAGGGCGTCGTTGTCATCAGCGGTAAGATAAACGGTCTTTACTATCGAACCGAACAACCCCGCAAAAAGGGCATAAGGGGGCTTTTCTCCAAATGATATATGCATCGCACAGCATGGGAACGGTGCTCCTGCTCTCCGTTTTGCTCGGTGCGCTTTTGGGGGTGCTGTACGACGTGTTGAGATTCGTTCGTGAGACCGTCACCTTTAACGTGACGGGAAAGTGCCGAAAAATCGTGCGGTCAGGCGCCTTTCTCCTGACCTTTCTTTTGGACCTGATTTTTTTTATTTTTGCGGGAATCGCCCTGTCGATTTTTCTCTTTTATACCAACGACGGCATTTTCCGCTTGTCCTCGCTCGTGGTCACGGTTTGCGGTTTTTGCCTGTATCGTGCCACTTTTGGCAAAATTATATACGCATTGCTTAAATTTTTGCGAAAAATCCTTAAAAAAATAGTGATTTTTTCTCTAAAGGCTATTGCATTTCCCGTAAAAAGCGTGTATAATATACTTGTAAAGGTCTCTGAGCGCTTTTCTTGGTCGGAGAGCGGCTCGATTTCGGAATCAGATAAAGAGGAAGGCGGTGAACGGCGGTGAACAGTGAAAACTCAAAGCACCTTGAGATTCGGGGCGTCATGAAGCTCGCCGTTGTTGTGTTTATTGCCGCAGGAATCATCTCCTCTGCAAAAATGCTTGTAAAGTATAACGAATACAGAGACAAGATTGACGAGCTTTCCGCCCAAAAGGTAAGATACGAGGAGAGCATTGAACGTATCAAATACGAGCTTGAGCAGGAATTTGACGATAGCTACGTTGAAAGAATCGCCAAAGAAAAGCTTAACTTGTGTCGCCCCGACGAGGTGGTTTATTATAACGGTCTTGAATAATCGCCGTCTGTTGTCAAACGGCGATTTTTTCATTTCATGGAGTAAAAATAATGTCGAAAACGGCGGCAGAATGAGGATAATATGATAAGAGAGCTTAACGTAAAAGAAATTGAAGATAAGGTGGCAGAGCTGTTCGTCCGCGCAAATCAGATTTTGCCTTGCAGCACCTGCGCTGTAATTTCAAAGGCGAAGGAGGCCGAGCGAGGCGAGCTGGCAAAGTCTATCCTGGGCATTCTTGAAGAGAATATCGAGGCGGCGATAGAGCTTGATATCCCCGTGTGCCAGGATACGGGCATGGCGGTGACATTTATCGAGCTTGGACAGGACGTTCACCTGATTGGCGGCGACCTTGAAGGTGCGGTGGATCGCGGCGTTGCAAGGGCGTATCTTGACGGCAAGCTCCGTTGCTCGGTGGTTTCCGACCCGCTTTACGGCAGAAATAATACCAACGACAACACCCCCGCCGTTCTTTATACGAAGATAGTGCCCGGTGACAAGGTGAAGATAACCGCGCTTCCCAAGGGCTTTGGAAGCGAAAATATGAGCGCGGTGAAGATGTTTACTCCCGCCGCAACAGAGGACGATATTGTAAACTTTGTCGTGGAAACGGTAAAAAACGCGGGAGCTAACCCCTGTCCTCCCATTGTTGTGGGCGTAGGTATCGGCGGCACCTTTGACCGCTGTGCGCTTCTCTCAAAGGAGGCACTGTCCCGCGAGCTTGACGACGTAAATCCCGATCCTGCATATGCAAAGCTTGAAGCGAGAATGCTCGACGGAATAAATAAGCTGAATATCGGTCCCCAGGGCTTTGGCGGCGACACCACGGCGCTGGCGGTGAAGATAGAGAAATATCCCACCCACATAGCGGGTCTGCCCGTGGCGGTGAATATTTGCTGCCACGTTTACAGACACAAAAAGGCGGTGCTTTGATGAAGAAAAGGATCACGGCACTCTGCCTGGCGATTTTTGCGGCTCTTACCATGCTCGTGTCCTGCGGCGGCAAAAATCCCCCGACGGAAACCTTGCCCGACGGCACCGTTGCGCCTCAGCCCCACGATACGATTCTGCCGCCCGAGACCGAAGAAATTCCACCCGAGACGACTGTGCTTGACACAGAGCCCGTGGAACCCGACTTGGACGAGCTTGGTCGAAAGCAGGCAATCTGTGACCAACGTGTACAGGGAATAGTGGATTACATCAAGGCACACACGCCCGTGTACCAAAGGGAAATCGAGGCGGAGACCGATGCGGAAACGACCGCCGAAACCGATACGGCCCCGACCGAGACCGAGGCAGAATATGAGGAATACACCCCTGCGGTAACCTTTTACTACCTGGATCTTGAAAGCGGCGCAACCATGAGCCATCTTGGTGACAAGGTTCTCTACTCCGCAAGTCTTATAAAGCAGCCCTATATTCTCTGGGCGCTGAAGACTATTGAAGCGGAGGAGGCTGAAGCGGACTTTGAGGCGGGCAGCACCTACGATGTGACCCGAATCTTTACATACGACGAGAAAAACTACAGAGCGGGCTCGGGAATCATCAAAAATTCCGAGTACGGCACCGAATATACCTATCTCGACCTTCTGCGCCTGACCATAACAAAGAGCGACAACGTGGCATTCTATCAGCTCAGAAAGGAATACGGTCTCAAGGATTTTTATGCCTACTGCGAGTCGCTCGGCGTAAAAAGCCCGCAACGTAGCCTTTATAATCTGAGCGCCGCCGAGTGCGCAATATTCCTTGGCGAGACCTACGAATATTTTGAGAGCGGCTCGAAATACGCAAATCTCCTTCGTGAGTGGATGCAGGGCACGAACCACAGAATAATGCTGCCTCACGCCCTCAAATCCCCCGTTGCGAACAAGTACGGCTGGGACGTGAACGCATACCACGACATGGGCGTTGTGTTCCACGAACACCCCTACGTCTTGGTTATTATGACCGAGCTTGACAACGGCTCGAATGCGGATAACGCTTTTATCCGCAATCTTGCCAAACGCGTTGAGGCTGTCCACGAGGAGATAAATTCGCTCGGATAAAAGAGCATAGGAGAAAGAAAAATGAATCTTGTTTTTGAGGGCAAGGGACTTGAAACGGTTCACCGCATAGCCATTTTGTCCGATATACATTCAAATTATCCCGCGCTCAGAGCCTGCGTTGACGACGCACTTGAAAGCAACGCGGAGGGGTTCGTCTTCCTTGGCGACTACGTTTCGGACCTGGGCGAGCCCGAGCGGGTCATGGACCTGGTTTATGAGCTTCGGTCGTGCTATCCCACCGTTTGCCTTCGGGGCAACCGTGAAAGATATATGCTGAACTGCGAAAACGGCACAAGTATCTTTACGTATGGGTCAAGCACGGGCTCGCTTAGATTTACCTTCGACCATTTGCGCAAATATGACCTTGATTTCTTCAGATCCCACCCCTTTTCAGCTACGGTAAACGTCGGTGGCATCGACGTTGAGATTGCCCACGCAGCCCCCGAAACAGATAACCTTTATTTTGACGGTGAAAGTAAAAAAATTGACGCGATTTTCGCCCAAATGAACTGCAAATATCTGCTTGCGGGTCACAGCCACAGGCAGTATATGAGAAAAAACGGCGATAAGACCATAATAAATCCCGGTTCGGTTGGGGTACCCCACGACCGTTCCCGCTGGCCTAAATACGCCTTGCTTGATATTGCAGACGGCGAAATTTCCTGCGATTTGCGTGAGGTGAAGTACGATATTGCAGAGACCATTCACGCACAGTTTGAGAGCGGCCTTGCGGACGTCGGAAAATGCTGGTCTTATGCCATGCTGTATGACGTGATAACAAGCGAGGCATGGGCAATGAGGCTTTTGAAGCGCATGGAAGAGGTGGACGAGCCCCGTGACGAGGAAAAATGGCACGCGGTGGCACGGGAGCTTGGAATCAAGTTCACCGAAGAGGAGATTATGGAATTTTATCGCGGATATGTGAGCGATAGGATGTAGAATCCCGCAAAAACAGTAAAACATTTTGGCAGAGACGAGAGAAAATGAGCATTATTAAAAACGATATACCGATACTTGAATACGACACCGACAGGGACGCGGTCATAAATCCGAGACACGAAGAACTTGGCATTGAGCTTCCGAGGAAGTGCGTGTACGCATTTCTCGGTGAGTATATAGACGAGTATGCGATAAATTGCGGCGCGCGGCAGGTGGCGACATTTGTCAGCGCAACGAGGAAATATCCTGTCTACGTAATCAAAT
>CAZISP010000074.1:0-6107 GCA_964541955.1 uncultured Lachnospiraceae bacterium | reverse complement strand
CGCCCCTGCGAAAATTCCCACCTGTGGCATTGCATCCCCTTTGCCGTTGTGAAAAAATACGTTCACAACGAAAAGGCACTGGCGGACGCTGTGAGACTGAAAAAGGCGGGCAAATCCACCTCGTCTCTTTGGTACGCATGCGACCTTTGGCTCAACCCCAAGCGTCTTATCTGGGTAGTAGAGCACCTGCGCCGACAGCATGGCAAGTACAAAAAATACTGCAAATAAGGAGTGCTGAAATTGGAGAAAAACAGAAAGCTTCTGGGTATTCTCGGGGGGCTTGGTCCCATGGCAACGGTGTATTTCTACGAAATGCTCACCGCTCACACCAAGGCATCCCGTGACCAGGATCATATTGACATGCTTATCAGCTCCCGCGCCACCACGCCCGACAGAACGGCGTTTATCGTGGGGGAGTCTGAGGAAAGCCCCATCGGCACCATGACAGAGGAGGGCAAACGCCTGCAAAATTGCGGCGCCGACCTTATCTCCATGCCCTGCAACACCGCTCACTATTTCTATGACGAGCTGACGGCGGCGCTGGATATTCCCGTTGTGAACATTCTATATGAAACGGCGGCGCATATCAAGCGAACAGGCGCGAAAAGGGCGGGAATCCTCGCCACCGAGGGTACCGTAAAATCGGGCGCGTACGCTCACGTGTGTGAAAAAGTCGGACTTGATTGCATCGTTCCCGATGAAGAACACCAGGCTATCCTTTCCGAGATAATTTACGGTCAGATAAAGCAGGGAAAGCCGGTTGATATGGCAAAATTCGAGTGCGTTCGCGACCACATGACCTCTCGCGGGGCAGATAAGCTGGTGCTGGGCTGCACCGAGCTGTCTCTTATCAAGCGCGAGAACGATTTGGGCGACCTCTTCGTTGATTCCCTTGAGGTGTTGGCTCTCCGCACTATCGCCCTTTGCGGAAAAGAGCCCGTGGGGTTCGACGCGAGCCTCATGAACGATATCGAACTTCTGAAGGCATGAAAATAACCCAGCGAGATACAAATCCCTTTGAGTATTCGGACACGAATAAGCGCTATCACACCTACGATTATTTTATGAAGCACCGCTACGGCGACAAATGTGCGAAAATCCCCCTTGACGGGGGATTTACTTGCCCTAATATTGACGGCGGGTGCGGTGTCGGCGGTTGCATCTACTGCTCGGGTCGGGGAAGCGGCGATTTTGCCGCCTCGCCCGAGCTGTCTGTTGCGGAGCAGTTCAGACAGACGGCCATGAAGCTGTCCTCAAAGTGGAAAACGGACAAGTATATAGCATATTTCCAGGCGCACACCAACACATATGCGCCGGTTTCTGTTTTGCGCGAAAAATTTGAGGAAGCGTTGAATATCCCCGGCGTCGTGGGGCTGAATATCGCAACGCGGGCAGACTGTTTGCCCTCCGATACGGTCGAATATCTTGCGGAGCTTTCCGAGCGCACCGACTTGACGGTGGAGCTTGGGCTTCAGACGTCAAACGACGAGGTGGCAAGCTTTATCAACCGCGGTCACACGTTTGAGGATTTTTGTGACGGGTTCAACCGTCTCCGCACGGCAAGCGATAAGATAATGATCTGCGTTCACCTTATTTTCGGACTTCCCGGGGAAAACGTCGAGGATATGCTCGAGAGCGTGCGGCAGGTGGCGAGACTCCGCCCCGATCAGGTAAAGCTTCACCTTCTTCACGTAATTGACGGTACGAAAATGGCTGACATCTACCGCCGAGGCGACTACGTGCCCATGGAAAGAGATACGTACATCGAAACGGTCTGCCGCGCCCTGCGGTTGCTGCCGCCCGAAACCGTTATAGGACGTCTGACGGGAGACGGCGCCCCCGACACGCTTCTTGCCCCCGATTGGAGCAGAAAAAAGACCACCGTTATCAACGACATCGACAAGATGATGTTCGAGCGCGGCTGGGTACAGGGGGAACAAGCATAAAAATCAAAGGCACTTATGGCAATATCTTGCCATAAGTGCCTTTTGTATTTGAACTTTTAATCTTCTATGTCCGTCAACTTTGAAACGGTAGTGCCGAGAGCTTCTGCGATTTTGAATAAGGTTTTCAGCGAAGGACAGAAAAAGCAGTTCGGAGCCTCGATTTGGGAAACGTAACCCCAAGACAAGTCGCAAGCCTCCGCAAGTTCCTCTTGCGTCATTCCTTGAAGCTTTCTGTAATAGGCAATTTTTAAGCCTATTTTTATCAAATTCATTTTGTATTGGCTGTCTTCCATTTTGCCCTCACAATCCTTTATGTCGTGTATGCCGAAAAACTAACTTATGCCTATTATTTTCGACAAAAACATTTTACCTTATTTACTTTTTAATTGTTATATGATAAAATATAAGAAATATTAGTCGGGATATAATAACAAAATCGAGGCATGAAAGGCATGAAATTATTGGTAGCAGGTTCAAGGAGCATTAAAGAATATGATTTGGAAAAATATATTCCCGAGGGGATAACGATGATAATTGCAGGCGGTGCGGACGGAATAGACGGGCTGGCAGAAAAATATGCCGACAAAAAACGTTTATCAAAGCTTATTTTGCGACCTCAATACGACCTTTACGGAAAATCCGCACCGCTTAAACGGAACGAAAAAATGGTAGAAATTTGTGATATGGTATTGATAGTATGGGACGGGTGTTCAAAGGGGACACAGCATACCTTAAACTATGCTGAAAAAGCGGGGAAACGTGTAATTTTAATTACGGAAGGCGATATCAGAAAAAAATAACGGAGAATGTCAGGCATTCTCCGTCTTTTTTTATGATTGGAATTTATTATTCTTTCGGTTCGGCTTGCTCTTGGGGCTCTTCTTTTTTCTTTGTTTTTCTCTTGGGCTTCGGAGCGGGAGCGGGCTTTTCCTCGGGAACGGGAACATCCAAAGGAGCCGTTTCGGGTATGGGTGCCTCTTCCTTTACCTTGCCGGGCTTTTCCGATTTGGGATTTTTCATTGGTTTTTCCTTTGCTGCCTCGGGCTCCTCCCTTTTTTCGTTGCAGGCAAATTCCTCGGCGGGAATGTCCCCTGCCGCAACTCTTGCGGCTATCTTCTTGTCTGCGTTTTCTTTTGCGAGCTCAAGAATAACGGCGAAGAGAGGAATGAAGAAGATGATGCCGATAATTCCGAGGAGCTTGCCTCCGATGAGGGCGGCAATAAGGGTGTACAGAGGAGAAAGACCCACGGCGGTACCTACAACTCTCGGGTAAATAAGCTGTGTTTCGATGAACTGCACCACAAGGTAGACAATAAGGCAATACAGGGCCTTCTCGGGAGCAACCAGGAGAGTAAGGAACACGCTGACAAAGCAGGAGATGAACGCTCCCACGTAAGGGATAAGCGCGCAAACCGCCGTCAACACGCTCACAAGGCTTGCATAAGGAAGCCCGAAGATCGAGAAGGAGACAAGTATCAACCCTCCTAAAATGATGGCCTCGCTGCACTGACCGAAAAGGAATTTTGAGAAAACGTCCGCAAACGTGCGGAAGAATTTCAGAATCGCCTTTGCCCAGGAGGGCTTCAGATATGCACATACCAGCTTCTTGCCGTGCCTTGCCAGCTCATGCTTGCCAAGAGCCATATACATGGCGATTATGATCGAGAAAAGCGCGGTGGTGACGATATTTATGGTGGAGGAGAACACGTTGACGACGTTTACTAATATAAAGTCGGCACCGGTAGTCAGCTTGCTCATGATCTCGGAGAAGTTGTCAAGAATTTTCTTGAAATCAATGTTGGAAACGAGATTCTGTACCCACTCGGTATCAAAATGCTGCAGGCTCAGCTCCTTTATTCTTGCCTCGATCTGAGAATACAGTGCCTTAACGGAGCTGGTCAGCTCGGGAATAAGGAGAGTAAGCACCAGGGTGAGCACCAGGGCAACGCACAGGAGCGTTATGATGAAGCTTGCAATGCAAAGCACCTTGTCGGAGGGCTTTTTCTTTGATCGCGCGAGAGCGCGTCTGAGTATCTTTTCGACACCGTTCATCGGGACGATGGTAAAAAGCGCAATGATTGCTCCGACGATAACGGGCAGGACGAGTCTTATCAGCTTTTTGGCGTAAAGCGTCACCGCCGAGAAGTTCATGAGCGCCGCAAACAAAACGACACCCGTGACCGTGACGAGCAGGATTTTTTTGGTGTTAATACTCATTTTTACCCTCCCTTTCCGGAATCCTGTACATATTACATTATAATTCTTTTTTTCGAATGTGTCAATATCCAACACAATTTTTATGTCCTTATCGCAAAAAGTTCACCTTTGTTCAAAGAAAATGTAAAAGTTTTATCATGAAAACATTTCATTCGTCAATCAAAAAGGACGGCGAATGCCGTCCTTTTTGATTTTACTTCATGTTCTCGCCGTAGCGCTTTATTTTCTGCGTCGTCGTGCGCTCAAGGGGAGATGCGAGAATGTCAAGCCTCTGGATCTTCTTGTACTGAGGCACCTCGCCGTTGACGGCATTGACTACCTCGTTTATTGCTTCTTTGATTTCCTCGTCGCCGGGTGCGTGACCGTATACGGATGTGAGATATTCCTTTGAGGGGAATATCTTCGCTCTGACACAAGGGTCGCCGTGGCGATCCTTGCCCTCAAGAACAAGGCATTCCGCAACCGCCTCGTACTCACATAGTCTGTCCTCAATCTCCTCGGGGAAGATGTTCTTGCCGTTTGAGGTGACGATAACGTTCTTGATTCTGCCCTTAATGTAAAGGCCGCCGTTCTTGTCGATAAAGCCAAGGTCGCCCGTATGGAACCAACGGTTCTTGATAACAGCCGCGGTAGCTTCCTCGTCACGGTAATAGCCCAGCATCACGTTGTCGCCCGAGGCGATGATCTCGCCGATACCGTTCTCGTCGGGGTTGGCGATACGCAGGGTAACGCCGGGGATCGCACAGCCGGCGGTGTTGGGATCATAGAAGAAATCGTTGTTTGCCGAAAGAATTGGCGAGGTCTCGGTCAGGCCGTAGCCCTGAACCGCCTTGATGCCGAGAGCATTGAAATCGTCGATGAGAGCAACGTCTATTGCCGCCGCGCCGACTACCATCATTCGCAATTTGCCGCCAAGGCTACGGCGAACGTTGTTGCAGATAACCTTTCTCACAAGGAGGGGCAGAGTTGCCAAAGCTTCCGCAAGGGACTTTTCCTCAAACGCCTTTTTGTATTTGGCGGGGCATTCCTTGGCAATTGCCATGCGCAGGCGCTTGCTGAGCACCTTGAGGAGCGCGGGAACAACGATAAGCACCGTGTTGTTGTATTCCTTGAGGTTCGTTGCTACCTTGTTGAGACCGTCACAGTAGGAAATGCAGGCACCGCGAGCCAGGATGCAGAGCATATCTACCGTTGCGGCGTAGGTGTGGTGCAGGGGGAGGATCGACAGCACCTTGTCGGTCGTATAAACTCGGATAACTCTGAGTATCTGATGGATATTCGAGCAGATGTTGAACTGAGACAGGCAAACGCCCTTGGACGAGCCCGTGGTGCCCGAGGTGAAGATCAGAATTCTCATCTCGTCGGGGGGATAGGTGTAAGAATTTATTCTTTTCATCTCGTCGGGGGTGTAATTTACGGGAATGTTGGGAATGTCGGCTAAGTCATAGATCTTATCGAACGTGCGTACCCCCTCAAGCTTGCCCTGAACCTTTGCGTCGGCGCAGACAGCCTTGCATTCTGCCGCGTCGCAGAAGTCGGAAATATCCTTGCCCGAAAGCTCCTTGTCGATGGGAACAACCACGCCCACCGTTGCCGCCGCGAGATATGCGATGGCCCAGCCGCCGCTGTTCTCGCCGCACACAGCGATGCGCTCGCCCTCGAGCCCGTCGCGGATGAAGGTCGCGCACAGGGAAAGATACAGCTCGTACAGCTCCTCATAGGAGATGTATCTGTACTTGCCTGCAGCAATTTTCAGCTGAAGGGCGGTTTTGTCCCCGTATACCTTGGCTGAGTGCGCCAGAAGATCGCGGAAGCAATCGAATCGGGGAATATTGTAAAAAGCCGTTTTTGTATTCATTTCTGACCGTTCCTTTCAATAAACTTTGAGGCGTGTCCGTCGGTCGCCGTCACGCCGTTTTTGGGCTTTGAACAGATATCCGCTCA
>CAZISP010000073.1:0-6109 GCA_964541955.1 uncultured Lachnospiraceae bacterium | reverse complement strand
AAAAAGGCAAAAACGATGTCTTAACAACATCGTTTTTGAAGATTCACAAGAAATCCCCCATTGGAGGTAACTATGGACGAAAAATACAGCAGCATATTAAAGAGCGTGCAGAAGCCGGGCAGATACAGCGGCGGCGAGTACGGTCAGACTATAAAGAACCTGTCCGAGGGCAAGGTAAAGGCGAGATTCGCCTTCTGCTTCCCCGATACCTATGAAATAGGAATGTCCAATCTCGGCGTCCGCATCCTTTACGGCGCGCTGAACCGAGAGGAGGACATCTGGTGCGAGAGAGCATATGCGCCGTGGGCGGATATGGAAGAGAAGATGATTGAGTACGATATGCCTCTCTGCGCCCTTGAGAGCGGAGACCCCCTGTCGGCGTTTGACATTGTGGGCTTCACGCTTCAGTATGAGATGTGCTACACGAACGTGCTTCAGATGCTCAAACTCGCGAAAATTCCGCTGAAAAGCGCCGACAGAACAAACGAAATGCCCATCATCATCGGCGGCGGCCCCTGCAGCTATAACCCCGAGCCCTTGGCAGACTTTTTCGACTGCTTTTCTATCGGCGAGGGCGAGGATATGCTGGTGGAGTTCACCAAGCTGCTCATCGAGGAAAAGGCTAAAGGCAACTTCGACCGCCGCGAATTTTTGCACTACGCGGCAACAAAGATAAAAGGACTTTACGTGCCCTCGCTCTACGAGGTCACATACAAAGAGGACGGCACCATCGCCTCGTTCGACCCTGTCTGCCCCGACGTGCCAAAGCGCGTCACCAAGCGCATTATGCGCGATATGGACAAAGCGTATTTCCCCGAAAAGGTGGTAATGCCCTACATCGAGACGGTTCAGGACAGAATCATGCTTGAGGTCTACCGCGGCTGTATTCGCGGCTGTCGCTTCTGCCAGGCGGGAATGATCTACCGACCCGTCCGCGAAAAGACCCCCGAGGTTCTTTGTAAACAGGCGAAATGCCTATATGAGAACACAGGCTACGATGAAATTTCCCTGTCGTCACTGTCTATCAGCGACTACACCGAAATTGAAAAGCTGACAACAAAGCTCCTTGAATGGACGGACGACAAAAAGGTAAACCTGTCTCTGCCATCCCTGCGCGTTGACAGCTTTACCAAGGAGCTTATGGAGAAAATCGCGTCGGTGCGTTCAAGCTCCCTGACCTTTGCCCCCGAGGCGGGAACACAGAGACTTCGCGACGTTATCAACAAGAACGTTCGCGAGGAGGACCTTTTCCGCGCCGTAAACGTGGCGTTTGAGGCGGGAAAGACCACCGTGAAGCTTTATTTTATGAACGGTCTGCCCACCGAGACTGCCGACGACCTGCTTGGAATCCCCAAGCTGGCGTCCGACGTGGTTCATCAGTATTATATCAACCCCAACCGCCAAAAGGGCAAGTCGCCTCAGGTCACAATCAGCGTGGCTTGCTTTGTGCCAAAGCCCTTTACCCCCTTCCAGTGGGAGCGTCAGGACACTGTTGAGGAGCTGACCGAGAAGAACGAATATATCTATCAGAACGTGACCGACCGCAAGGTAAGATACACCCACCACGACCCCAAGACGTCTCACATCGAGTGCGTTTTGGCTCGCGGCGACCGCCGTCTTTGCCGCGCTCTTGAGGAGGCGGCAAACCGCGGCTTCCACTTTGACGCGTGGGACGAGTATTTCGACTACGATAAATGGGTCGAGCTGTTCCGAGACACGGGAATCGACCCCGCGTTCTACGCAAACCGTCAGTGGGGCTTTGACGAAATTCTCCCTTGGGACGTTATTGACTGCGGTGTCACCAAGGAATTCTTCAAGCGTGAGCGCGACCGCGCTTACGGCGAGAAAACAACGCCGTCCTGCCGCGAAAATTGCAGCGGCTGCGGCGCAAATAAGCTGGGAGGTGAGCGCACGTGCTGCCCGCAGGCATGATTTCAAAAGAAAATCCTCAGCCCATAAGGATTAAATTCAAAAAAGTGGGCAATTTGCAGTATATCTCTCACCTTGACCTGCAGAGAACCTTTGAAAAGGTCATAATCCGCTCGGGAATCCCCGCGTGGTATACCATGGGCTTCAATCCTCACGCAAAAATGGTGTTTGGACTGCCCCTTTCGGTTGGCTGTCAGAGCGTTTGCGAGCTTCTTGATATCAGAATCACCGAATATATGACCTTCAACGAGATAAAAGCGCGTCTTAAAACCGCGCTTACCGACGAGCTTGACGTGATCGAGGTCTACGAGCCTCAGATGAAGCTCACCGAGATAGGCGCGGCGCGTTATACCCTCACTTTTGAGACACAGGGTGCGTCCGCCGAGCTGGCGGCAAAGGCGAAAAAGCTCTTTGAAGCCCCTGTCATAATGGAAAAAAAGGGCAAGGCGGGGGTCAAGGAAATTGACATTACTGCAATGATAAAGAGCCTTGAGGTAAGATACGACGAGGCGTCCGACCGTATCGTGATGAATGCGCTGCTGTCTGCAGGGCAGGCGGAGACCCTCAGCCCCGAGATGCTGGTGACGGCTCTGCGCGAGCGGCTGGGATTTTTGTCCCACGACATTCTGGCAGAGCATTACAGCATCATGAGAGAAGAAATTTATAATCTCAGCGGCGAGGCGTTCAGATAAATGTTTGAGAAGATTAAAGCCGAAAACGGCGTAGTTTACCTGCGCTCAACTCTTTTGCCCTGTCCTCATGGGTTTTCCGCAAGACAGGGCGGCGTTAGCACACTTGCTCACACCTCGTCGCTGAATTTAGCCTTCCGTCGGGGCGACGACGAGGAGACGGTGCTCAAAAATCTCGCGCTTTTCTGCACAGCCGTGGGTGTTGACGACAGAAAGGTCGTTTCCCTGCATCAGGTGCACTCGGCTCGTGTGCGCGAGGTCACAAACGCCGACGCGGGACTGGGCTATTTGAGAAAGACCGACGAGAGCTCGGACGGCTATATCACGGTCGAGGCGGGTGTTCCCTTGGGCGTAAAAAACGCCGACTGCACCCCCGTGCTTTTTGCGTGGGTGAAAAACGGTACCGCACAAGCGGTTGCGGCAGTTCACGCGGGCTGGCGGGGAACTCTCTCTGAAATATCACTTGAGGCTGTCAGAAAATTGACGGAAAAGGGCGCACAAAAATCCGAGCTTTTTGCGGCAATAGGCCCGTCCATCGGGGGCTGTTGCTACGAGGTGGAGCAGGATTTTTACGCTGAATTTGAAAAGAAATACGGCGAGGATTTCTGCCGCAGATTTATCCCCGAGAGCGGCAAAAAGGACGGAAAATATTTTGCCGACGTGGCGAAAATGAATTTTTGGCAGCTTGAAAATGCGGGAATCCCCCGTGAAAACATTGACCTTTGCACCCTCTGCACCTGTTGCGAGAGTGATTTGTTCTATTCTCACCGCAAAAGCCACGGCGTGAGGGGAACCATGCTGTCGCTTATCTGTCGGTGAGGCTTGACTTAAACAAATCAGGCGAGCAAGCACCACCTGTTTGAGGGGCGATGAATCTTGCGGCGGGAGTAAACCCCCGCCCTACGGGTGTAGCCGAAACGAGCGTTTACGCTCGATCCCGTTTGTGCTGACAAGCGAATTCGGTACTGTCGAATTCGCGCGCATCGGGCAAAAGCGATTTTCTTCATTTTTCTCTTTGCCACCACTTTCTCTTTTTACTTCTTTTCGCAAAAAAGAAGAAAAAGAGAAAGCGGAAGAAAATTTTCACGCAAATGAATCTTATTTTATCAAAACGTTAGTAAAAAAAGTAACTTCGCGGCGGGAGTAAACCCCCGCCCTACGGGTGTAGCCGAAACGAGCGATTACGCTCGATCCCGCCTGTCCGCGGTGACTTTATGGGTGTATGATCGCTTTATTTCATATTGCAGGGGCGACCATTGAGATTTGATGTTTATCGGTAGGAGGCAACGTTCCCTACAATAAAACCGTTGTTGAAACAAACGAAAGGAGCCACAAGATGCAAAAATTAACAAAATTTCTCACAGCAGTTATTTGCGCGGCACTCCTTTTGTGCGGCTTTTCCTCCTGCGGCACGACCCAGACCGAGACGGATCAGAACTTTTCGCTCTCCACGCTGTCGGCGGTGGATCCGAGCAATATCCCCGCGTCATCGAAGGAGTTTTCCGACGTGCCGCCCGGCACCTATACCGTGCTCTGCCACACGTCACCCGGTGACCTGCTCGGCCCTGTGGGCGAGGGCACGGATACCGTTGAGCGTGAGATCTATCTGCGAAACGCGGAGCTGAAGGATAAATATTCAATTGAGCTGAAAGAGCTGACAATCACGGGCAAGACCGTGGATTTCGTTCGAAATTCAACGCTTTCGGGGCTTGTTACCTACGATATCGCGTCTGTAACCTACGGCGACGCCATGCTGCTGACCGTCTCAAGCTCTCTTTGCGCTCTCTCCGAGCTTGGGGGTTATTATCAAAGCATCGAGATGTTTGCCGCCGAGCTGTCGGTGGGCGGAAAGCAGTATATAGTTGACTTCGATCTGACTTCCCCTGTCACCGACGGCACCTACGCGCTGGCAATCAACCGTGCCGCAATGAACGCCACGGGGCTGACCGATGCCATTTTCTCGGTTGCCGCCCGAGGCGACCTGACCCTTGAATATCTTGGCAGAGTGGCGGCGGAAAAGGGAGCGATCAGCCTCTCGGGAGAGGGTCTTGACGCTCTCTGGAGCGGTAGCGGAGTCCACTTTTACGAAAACGGGCTTGGAGACGTGCCAACCTACAAGAGCATCGGCTCAGAGGCCGAGGCGGTGTACTCGGCGTTGAAGGAGCTGAGCGACAGCGGCATTCTGGCTGATCTTACCGACTACGATTCCCCCTTGTCGGCGGGTAATGCCGACGCGGCATTCATCACCGCCGCTTCCGACAGCCTTTTTGCGGTCGGCACAGTGGCGCAGATCGAGAACGCCATCAGATCGGGAATTGAGCTTGAGCTTCTTCCCGTGCCCAAGGTAGAGAGCGAGGCGGCGTATGCGTCGCTCGTCTCCCGCGAAGCGCTGTGTACGGTGGTTCCCTCGGGAGAGGGAGAGAAAAATTCGGTGGCTTTCGCGCTGACGGGTATGCTGTATGGGTACGACCTGGACGGCGCGGCAAAATCCGAGCTGGAAAGTCTTGTTATGAGAGAGGGGGCGCGAACGGGCGAGATTTTCGATATAATAAGAGCCTCCCGCACCTTTGACCTGCCCGGGCTTTATAATATCGGCGGTATTTACGATTATCTGGGCACCTCGCTGAACTTTAATCTGCTCCCCGATGCGTTTATTGAGGGAATAAGCGACCGTGTGCAGACGGCCGTGGTCGCAATCGAGATCATGCGAGAGGGATAGGCGGCTTGCCTGCAGCCCCTGCCCTCAGCAGATGCTGAAGAGCGGCAATGAAGCCGTCGCAAAAAACGGCCGGCAATCAATTTGACTTGACTTTTGAAGCAAATTGGGGTATAATTTACAGGCGACCGAGCTAAGCGATCGCGCGGTATGGCGCCGAAAGGTATTACCGCGAGGAAAGTCCGGGCTTCACAGGGCAGGATAACTGATAACGTCAGCCGGAGGCGACTCCCGGGAAAGTGCAACAGAAATAAACCGCCAAGGTAGCTTGGTAAGGATGGAAAGGCGAGGTAAGAGCTCACCCAAGGGGCGGGTAACCGTTCCTTGCTGTAAACCCTATCCGAAGCAACACCGCATGGGGATCGTTTGCCCGACGTATATCCCCGGGTGGCACGGCGAAAGCCGAAGCTTGACGGTGACGTCAAGCGAAGATAGATGATCGCTCACGACAGAACCCGGCTTACAGGCTCGATCGCAAAAAAACAGGACTCCGAAGGAGTCCTGTTTTTTTCAAATTCGGCTCGATCAGCTCAGAAGCGCCTTGTCGCTGAGAGTGTCGCCTGTTTCCGAGAACTTCTTTATAAGGAAGTCAACGGTCAGGTTCTTCTTCTCCTCGCCGGAGACGTCGTAGACGATCTTGCCGTTGTTCATCATGATCAGACGGTTGCCGTGCTTTATGGCATCGTTCATGTTGTGAGTGATCATGAGCGTTGTCAGATTGTTTTTTGTCACGATCCTGTCGGTGATCTCAAGAACCTTTGCGGCAGTCTTGGGG
>CAZISP010000072.1:1577-6111 GCA_964541955.1 uncultured Lachnospiraceae bacterium | reverse complement strand
GGGAGTCCAAGTCACCAACAATGGCCTGGATCTGTGCCCAGATGGGCAGACTGGGGTCTGTGGATTCATCCCCGGAAGGATCAGTTGCATCCTTAGTAACTCCCAAGGATGCCCACAGGGTGGGGATTGCGATATTACCCTCCGCATCCACGCCGTAGACACCTACCTGAATACGGGTACCGGGCTTGGCTACGACCTCTACCGGGATAGTGACGGATGCACCGGCGTTCAAAATGTCCTTGGTGCAGCAGCCTTTAAAAACAACGGTCTTTGTCAGACCAGCCCACATAGCATCCGTGTACTCAAATGCAACGGTGGCGCCGATAATGCCTGCTGGGATAACCTCACAGGAAACCGTCTGAGCATTGACGCCGCTCACCTGAATCTTTGCGATTTCCATAGGTTACACCTCCCCCAGGTCCTCCCACCGCTCCGGCAGAACAGAGGGACGGTAGACATTATCTTCGTACAGATTCCGCCAGATGTGACCGGCATCGGTACAGCACTCCTCCGGCTTGTACATGCCGCTGGTGCCCAGGGGCTCCACAAAAGGCTTCGCCTTTGCCGGGTCTTTGGTATGGCACAGGGAGTAAAGGCTCCGCTCCGTGTTGGGGGTGATGCCGGGATAATGGGCCGTATTCACCGGGGTGATCATGGTGAATATCTGCACCTCGCCATCGATGATCTCACCGATGGGTGTACCGGCGGCACAGCCGGAATAGTCGGTGCCCCAGACGAACAGAGGGACCTTTTCCTCCTCCGCAATGATAGCGGTACCGTCCATATCGGCGGCACGGCTTGCCAGATCCAGAGCATCGGCCTTGCCCTGGACCTTGCCCACAGGACGGCCCCGGTCCCGCTCCCGCTGTAAAACTCTTTCTTTACTCGTTGCCATAAGCGCTGTTCACTCCTTCCGTATAACCTTCCTCATAGCCTGCCTGATAAGCCGCGTCCAGCTCGTCCCAGACGGAATCCCCGGATTCGGATTCTTCCGTTTCCGGCTCCTCCGGCGCAGGCAGAGGATCGTAGATGTACTCGCCGTTAATGTAGAGGTAATCGGAAATATCGCCATCAGGAAGGATATCCACGATAATAGCATCTTCCGGGGCAAATTCGGGATATGTAGCCGACAAAATGCGGCCATCACTCGATAAATTTAAAGCATACATATTAGTGCACCCACTTTACTCCATAGATTTTATAAGGGATACAATAGCTGTTATCTGTAGCTGGCGAACCATAGGTTTTGGCAACAGAGGCATCGTAACAGGTAAGCTGGTTTCCGTTGTTTGCTGTAACTCTCCGTGTTGCGTTATAGGTAATATGAACGGCACAATACCCTGGTTCATCCGTGATCAGGAATAACGGCATAACCCACGTTTTTGAGGTTGTAATCCGATATAACAGTAATACTGCATCGTAATTCGAAAGATCACTGTTCAACGTAACTGTCTGTGCAGCAAATTCACTGGTAGGAGATGCGTTCTCCCATAGGAGCGTCATGCCCTTATCGCTCAGGGGTCTATAGCTCTGCGTGTGGCTTTCAGCTGCAGCTCCGATAGAGGCAGGGGTGTGCGTATGACCAGATGCCGCTTTTCCATTTAGCTGGGACTGAATAGCGCTTGTGACACCTTTGACGTAGTTCAGCTCCGTTGCAGATGCGGCAATTCCCAATTGTGTCAGTGAGACACCATGAGGATTGCTCTTATTCGCCAGATGGGAAATCAAATCTGCAACGGCTTTTGCCAGCTTGCCAAGGGCAACAGAAAGATACTCGCCGCTGACTAACGCAGCTAGCGCAGAAGCAGCGGTATATGCAGGGGCATCAAGATCCTTAATGCCTTGCTCTATGTGATCCAATGATTCCGGTGTGATGGGCGTTCCACCGGCCTCACCAGACTGCCAGCCACCGGGATAAAACTTTTCATAGGCCATTATGTATTGTCCTCCTCAGAAATATTTGATGTGGCACTCTTAGGGTAAACCAATGCATTCTCCAGCGCAAAAATCCTTGCCGCCAGATCTGAATTGGCTTCTTTCAGAGCAGATACCTCCTGCTGAAGATTGTCCGTAACAGAGTTGAAGAACACGCCACGGATCACACCGGTGGCGAAATCAATTTCAATACCTCTGATAATTTCTTCGCCGTTGTTGGGATACAGATCATCCGCAGGGTACAGGTCGTCTGCAGGATAAATCAGATCCAGCGCACTCGATTCAAAATCCGTGGAGCGGATCTTGCCAGCACGCAAATCCTCGACGCTCAGATTAGTAATCTTGGCGGATACGATTTCAGCATTTTCCGCTACCAACTTCTGCAGCTTGGCATAGTCAGCCTGCAGTGCTTTCAGTGCCTGATTGATGGTTCCCACAACACCGGAGCTCTCGCTTTCGCCGCCGCAGCCTATTGTAGACTTAACGCCTCCATCAATGCTCATGAATATCGTTGTTACAGCGACACTGTAGATTCCATCCATAGATTCCACGGAGATAATATCGCCTGGCTCCAAGAGAATGCCTCCGGGGATCGTGTAGCTGCCAGGCCGGAAAACAACGTCAGCCAGTGTCTCCATAGCACGATCCACAGCGTCCTGATCAGCGAGGGGGTTATTGAACATGAGCGTCCCATCCCCCGCACTAAATTCCGTTGTTTCCGTCGTGGTTCCCGCAGTACCGTCTACATTGCTCGCTATGGAGCTGACTTCGCGTTGGAAAGTTAATCCAGTGACAGAAAAATCATTGTTCTCGGCCTGGGCACCGCCCTCGTACGGCTCAGATGACCAGTCTACAACTGCATATCTTGCTATTGCGAGCTTGCCCTCCCGGGAGATCACAGCATTGCCACCCACAAGCGCGGCGATACATCCAGCAACCGCCGAATTTGTGGTGTCATCCGTAAAAACGTCCAGACCTCCGGTTATGGTAATCCCGGACAGCAGTGCCACTGCATCAGCATCAGCCTCAATGCCCATCTGCACAGCAACGGACGCGAAGGCCGTTGCTGCATCGATGTCCTGTGTGTAGGCAGCTGTAAACTTATTGCGTCCACCGTAAGTCATGGCATCCCATGCAGTGATAGTCGTCCGTCCCGCCGAAACCTTTGCCGTTTTCACGGTGCCGGTAAACAGCGGATGATCTTCTTCATCCACAGCCCATCTAACTGTGAGGGCATGGCCTTCCAGATCAGGGCGGGCAGCGGCGATGTAAAATTCGATATAGGCAGACGTTGCGTTTCCGATGGAAAATTCGCTGTCGCTGCCACAATTGGGATAATACGAGGTAAGGCCGATATCATACTCCAGCAGTTTCCCATCCACATAGGCAGTGAGTGTCACCTTGGCATGGTTATCAACGAGCTGTCTCGTTGCATCGGATACTATCTGCATGTAACCACCTCACTTTTCAACTGCACTGACCTTAACACCGGAAACGCGCTGAACCCCGGGGCTGTAGGCATAAATCGTGTAAGTAGGATCACCAAAGTACACAGTCATTTCTCTGGTCGCACCGGTCATATCCGTATACTTCAAAGTATGAAATGGAGTCATTGAGGACACTGCCTCCTCGATGACCTTAGCGTCTGTCATAGACATATCCGGCCATTTGATTTCGACCTTATGCTTGATGGCAACGATGGTTCCGACCATTTCTCCGGAGTTCTCCAGTCGGCCGGTATTCGCAGACCACATTTTATTAGGAGTGATGGTCAAGCCCTCCAATGCAGGAGTGGGGAGCTGTACACCATCCACATAAAGCTCTGTGACTGTAAGTGTCATTTCCGCTCCCCTCCTTACATATAGGCTGCCAGCGGATTTTTACCGGTGGCCTTAGCCTGAGCGTTGATATTTCGGACAACCGTAGAGGCCAGAATCTTGCCGTCAACTACTAAGTTGATCGTAATGGTCTGATTGTCGGACTGGCCGCCCGTGACCCGCAGAGCCACTTTATCGGCAATTTTATCCATCCACCCTGTATTCCGGTCCAGCGGGAGCACCGCTTCCCTGCCGGCCTCACCACCGCCCAGGAGCGTATTGCCAACGCGTCCAAAAAGCTGAGCGCCATCCAAAATCGCACCAGTAGCATTCCACTTGATATCAAATTTGGGATATTTCACACTCAACGAGCCCAGTTTGGACTCCACCCAGTTGATCGATATAGTTGGTGATTTGATGGTTAATTTGGTGGATAAGCTTCCCGCCGCCTTATTCCACCAGGTTTTAACATTGGTCCACCATGTAGATGCCTGATTTGTTATGCTCAGGCCAATGGAAAGTTTGCTGCCACCGGTCTTATCAGACCACCACTGCTTTACATTGGTCCACCAGGTACCGGATTGGTTTTTAACGGAAGTGCTGAATGTACCAGCAGTTTTCTTGGAGGTACTCTCAGACCACCACTGTTTTACATTGGTCCACCAGGTGCCGATTTTGTTCTTGGGAGAGAGGCTGAATGTACCGGCCGTCTTATCAGAGGTGCTGCCAGACCACCACTGTTTTACATTGGTCCACCAGGTGCCGATTTTGTTCTTGGGAGA
>CAZISP010000072.1:0-1477 GCA_964541955.1 uncultured Lachnospiraceae bacterium | reverse complement strand
GAGGCTGAATGTACCGGCCGTCTCATCAGAGGTGCTGCCTGACCACCACTTTTTTACCTTGCTCCACCAGGATTCAGAATCATCCTTTACGTCAACCCCAACCTCTCCGATAGTCTCGCCTTCGGTTTCTTTACCAAAAGCTTTTTTAATCGGGGTAAGGATATAGGTATCTACCCAAGTTCCTTCGAACAAACCGCAGATTAAACCGCCAAACGCAGACACTAGCCCCTCACCCAAACCTCCGATGAGTTTGAATACATCGGACCATTCAATGCCGCCAATTGCATCACCAATATTTTTACCAATAGTGTAGCCAAAGTCGCTCCAATCCGTTGTTTCGATAAAGCCGAGTGCGGCATCTACAATAGAATTGATGCCATCGGCTAGTTTGTCACCCAGAGAAGTCTCGGAATCGATCAGACTATCAATTCCATTGTTTACAGCAGTAGCCAAAGCCGCCCCGATACCAAAGAAGTCGCCCTCTGCGTCAGCCTGTTTGATCTGCTCAGAAAGACTGGTCAGCCATGCAGGCGTCTTTGATTCAACAGAGGTCGTGGAAGAGGAAGAACCTCCGCCTCCGCCGCTGCTCTCAGCATTCAGCTTCGTAATTTCATCGAACCCGGCGAGCTGTCGGTTGAATTCCTTCTGTGCGCTGCCGGCGCCACCAATGGCGGAAGCGGCTTCATTCGCTCCATCTGCCACCGTGGTCCAGCCCGAGCCGAACAGATTGGTGATCAGGGATCCGATTGCGTTACTGACGCCCACCACATAGGGCATCAGCGTGCTCAGCGCATTGGTTACCAGATTGATAGCCGGGGCCAGGGCCTGTCCCAGGCTGCTCTTCAGAGCCGTCACCTGGGCTTGTAAGGCGGTGTTTTCAGAGACATACTGCTTTACTACCGACCGTAGTCCGCCGAATAGGGATTTAACCAGACGCAGGCCTACGGAAACCAGACCTATCCTTCTGATTGACCGTAGAAGGCCTTCAACACCACTTGTCGAGTTTTTGGAGTGTTTAAACAGGCTGAGCATACTGCTTGCGGCGCCCTTCAGCTTTTGCCCAAATCCAGAAGATTCGTTTCCTGCATCGAGCAGCGAACGTTTGTAAGCATCAACCTGCTTTTTCAGACTTTCAACTTTCCGGTACATATCGTCCCAGTCGGCGTCGCCAACTCCAAGACCATTGGATTCCAGCTCCTTCAGGGACTTTTGTGCGATTTCCAGTTTAAGACCAAGAGATCCAGCCTCATCAACCGCAGCCCGTAAGTTTTGTGCGAGCAGACCTGTATCCAGATCGGGGGCTTCGAAAAGCGTCGCTTTGTAGGCTTCAAGCTGCTCCGTCAGGGAACGCAGCTGCAGCTCATTTTCCTCAAACTTTGTGAATCCCCAAGAAAAACCCATAGACTGCAGAGCGGATTGCTCCTGCTTTAATGCTCGAATCTGATCAGTGATGGATACGATTCCCGCATTGCTTTGA
>CAZISP010000071.1:0-6136 GCA_964541955.1 uncultured Lachnospiraceae bacterium | reverse complement strand
CGGAAAGAAATCCCGCGCGTCTTCCCGATTTACCCGTAGCAGGCTTCGACTGCATGACAGCTCCGCATTCGCAGAGAAGATCGGCAACCTTCCCCACGGTCATAAGGCTTAGCCCGGTCTTTTCCGCGATCTCGCTTCGGCTCACGCCGTTTCTGTCTATTATCTCCGAGAAAACCGCCTCGATATTCTCACGTCTTATATTGCTCTGACTTGTCTTCTGCATTTTTAATCCCCCTTTACTATTATTTTCATTATATATCATTCCCATGAAAATGTCAAGAAAATACTTCCGACCGAATTTTTTCAGTCCGCTTTTGTCAAATCCCTTGACAAATCGCAAAAAAGGATTTATAATAAGCGAGGTACAGAGATTTGGAGACGTATCGAAATACAAAGCGGCTGATTGCAGGTGCTCTGTATTTTGGCGTCTTTTTTTGTTTGACAGAAAATGAAAGGAACGAAAAAATGAAGAAAATAGCAATAATCGGCGGCGGTGTCATCGGTGGAATGATAGCCAGAGAGCTGTCGAGATATGAGCTTGACGTAACGATTCTCGAACGCGAGGGAGACGTTGCAATGGGCGCGACCCGTGCAAACTCCGCCATCGTCCATGCAGGCTTTGACGCAAAAGAAGGAAGCATGAAGGCGAAAATGAACGTAGCCGGCTCGGTCATGATGGAGCAGGTCTGCTCCGAGCTGGGAGTAAAATACGTCCGCAACGGCTCTCTCGTTATAGGATTTGGCGAAGAGGACAGGGCAGAAATCGGGCGGCTTTTTGAGCGGGGCACGGCCAATGGTGTCGAGGGTCTGAAAATTCTCGACAAGGATGAGCTGAGAGCGCTTGAACCGAACATTTCAAGCAACGCAACCTGCGCGCTGTACGCACCCACAGGTGCCATAGTCTGCCCCTACGAGCTTTGCATCGCATCTATCGGCAACGCAATGGACAACGGCGCAAAGCTGGTGCTGAATTTTGAAGTTTCTGAAATCAAACGCACCAATGGGGGCTTCTCGGCAAAAGCGGCGGACGGAAGAGAGATTACCGCCGACTATATTATAAACGCCGCGGGCATATATTCCGACAAGATAGCGAAAATGGTCGGTGACGACAGCTTCACGGTTCACCCTCGCCGCGGCGAATACGTGCTTCTCGACCGCGAATGCGGCGGTATAGTTTCCCACACGATTTTCCGCACCCCCGGCAAAATGGGCAAGGGTATTCTGGTCACTCCCACGGTCGACGGCAACCTTTTGACGGGTCCGACTTCCTTTGACATAGAGGACAAGGAGGACAAGTCAACTGTCGCAGAGGGACTTTCAAGGCTTATGCGTGAGGCCTGTGAGAACATTGAGGGCGGCGTGCCCTACGGCAAGTCTATCACCTCTTTTTGCGGACTTCGCTCGGTTGGCAGCACAGGCGACTTCATAATCAACGCAAAGGAAGGGTTTGTGAACGTCGCGGGCATTGAATCCCCCGGTCTTTCATCTGCGCCCGCCATTGCACGGCACGTGCGCGAGCTTCTCGCCGCGGAGGGCTTGAAGCTGACGAAAAAGAAGAATTTTGACCCCATCAGAGAGCCCAAGCACCACTTCAGAGAGGCAAGCATTGAGGAAAAGAACGAGATAATCCGCCGCGATCCCGCATACGGACGCATCATCTGCCGTTGCGAGACAATTTCCGAAGGCGAGATACTTGACGCCATCCGCTCAAATCCCCCCGCAAACGACGTTGACGGCGTCAAGCGCCGCACCCGCGCGGGAATGGGACGCTGTCAGGGCGGTTTCTGCGGTCCTTACGTTATGGAGCTTATTGCAAAAGAGCGCGGTATCGAATTTGAAAATGTGACCAAGGCGGGTGGAAATTCCACCTTGGTCATCGGGAAAACCAAGTAAGGAGGAAACGGATATGCAAACGAAAGAGCTTGTAATTATCGGCGGCGGCCCTGCGGGCATGAGCGCGGCAATAGCGGCTTACGAGAGCGGAGTTCGCGACCTTCTCATAATCGAGCGCGACGATGCCCCGGGAGGTATTCTTCAGCAATGTATTCACAACGGCTTCGGTCTCCACCGCTTCGGCGAGGAGCTGACAGGCCCCGAGTATGCGTGGCGCTATGAAAAAAGGGTAAGAGAGCTTAACATTCCGATAAAGCTGAGCACCATGGTGCTCGACATCACCCGTGACAAGGTCATAACCGCGACAAATAGCAAGGAAGGCATTTTTCAGATACAGGCAAGGGCAATAATCCTTGCAATGGGCTGCCGTGAGCGTCCAAAGGGCGCGCTGAATATCGCGGGACACCGCCCGTCAGGCATATACAGCGCGGGTATGGCACAAAAATTAGTGAATATAAAGGGCTATATGCCCGGCAAGAACGTTGTGATCCTCGGTTCGGGCGACATCGGGCTTATTATGGCTCGCCGCATGACTCTGGAGGGCGCAAAGGTTCACGCAGTCTGCGAGCTGATGCCCTATTCCGGCGGTCTTGCAAGAAATATTGAGCAGTGCCTCAATGATTTCGGCATTCCCTTGAAGCTATCCCACACGGTGGTGAACGTTCACGGAAGGGAACGCCTTGAGGGCGTGACCATCGCCGCAGTCGATGAGCACCGCCGACCCATTTTGGGAACGGAGGAATTTATTGAGTGCGATACACTTCTGCTCTCGGTGGGACTTATCCCCGAAAACGAGCTGACCAAGTCTGCGGGCGTCACTCTTGACCGAGTAACGGGCGGTGCGGTGGTCGATCAGGACCGTCAGACCGAGGTTGAGGGAATCTTCTCCTGCGGCAACGTTCTGCACGTTCACGATTTGGTTGACTACGTCTCCGAGGAGGCAGAGCTCGCCGGCAAGGGCGCGGCAGCGTACATCCGCGGCGAGCTGAACTCAACGAGAAACACCCCTGTCAAGACAGACGGCAGGATACGCTATACGGTTCCCGAGAGAATAACGGCAGACGGCGACGTGAGCGTTTACTTCCGCGTGGCGGACGTTTTCCGTGACAAAAAGGTCACCGTTCGTTGCGGTGACAGAGTAATATACAGCAAAAAGCACGTAAAGCTTGCCCCGGGCGAGATGGAGTGCGTAAGGCTGAATGCCGATATGTTGCTCGGTGCCGACGAGCTTGTGTTCGGATTGGAGGATTAAAAATGGCAGAGAATGTAAAAACAAGAGATCTGACCTGCATCGTTTGCCCTCGCGGATGCAATCTTACGGTAAAATTTGAAAACAAAAACGTACTTTCGGTGGAGGGAAACATTTGCCCCCGCGGCAAAAAATATGCGGAGGACGAGGTCATCTGCCCCCGCCGAACCGTGACCACCACGGTAAAGTGTGAGGACGGCGGCGTTGTGGCGGTAAAAACCCGCGAAACCATTGAAAAAGAAGAAATGCTTGCGTGCATGGAGAAGATAAATTCCGTCGTGGCATCACTGCCCGTGAGGATCGGAGACGTGATCGTCTCCGATGTGTGCGGAACGGATATTATTGCCACGCAGAATAGAGGATAAAATGGGCAAGGAAGATTTTTTTGAAAACGAATTTCCTCGCGCCGTCATCGCCGCCACAAGAACGGAGAGCGATTTTCAGGCGGCAACAGAATCGGAAGTCGATACTGTTTTCGACCTCGCACCCGATATTATGACGGTTGCGCCAAGACTGAAAAAAGCGCACGGAGCGGGCAAAAAATTATTCATTCACATTGATCTTTCAAAGGGCATCGGTCGGGACGAGAGCGGCATCAAATACCTGAAATTTCTCGGTATTGACGGCATTATCAGCACGAAAAGCTCGATGATAAAAACAGCGCGCGAGCTTGGTCTGATTACGGTTCAGCGATTCTTTATTGTGGACTCACGCTTTATCGAATCCACCTCCGACGCTCTGAAAAACGCAAAGCCCCACATGATCGAGATCATGCCGGGCACGGTCACAAAGGTCATCTCAAAGCTAAAGGCCACCACACAAACGCCCATAATTGCGGGCGGTCTTATTGAGACAGAGGAGGAGGTCGCCGCCGCACTTTTAAGCGGCGCCGCCGCAGTTTCAACGGGTAAAAAAGAGCTTTGGGATAAATATAAAAACGGCGGTTAAACACCGTCGTTTTTATATTTATCCCTGCAAACCGTCTGTTTCAGGTTCCTTTTCGAGGGTTTTCGGGGTGCAGGGGCGCTTTTTTCAAAAGCGCCCCGCTATCCCTCACACGTCCAGTGCCGCCACGTCCTCGGGGGTCTCGCGGCGAACCGCAAGATAATCCCTCTCCCCATCCAGCATTACGACGGGAAGTCGGGGCACTCTGTTGTAATTTGACGCCATGGAATAATGGTACGCGCCCGTTGTAAGGCAAGCCAGCAGATCTCCGCGCCCAATGCTCTCGGGCAGGGGGACGTTTTCCTGCAGCAGGTCGCCGCTCTCACAGCACCTGCCCGCAACGGTACAAAGAGGTGA
This sequence comes from uncultured Lachnospiraceae bacterium, assembly GCA_964541955.1. Classification (GTDB taxonomy): domain Bacteria; phylum Bacillota; class Clostridia; order Oscillospirales; family CAG-272; genus SIG710. The sequence continues at coordinate 1,692 of CAZISP010000071.1, read as the reverse complement.
GCCCTCGGGCACCTCACCGGCAACGGGAATTATTGTGTAAGGCGATCCGTAAAGCGCAAATCGGGGGTTATCGGTCATCCCGCCGTCAACCGAGACGTAACGCTTGTAACCGGGAATGTCCTTAACCGTTCCAACGGTATAAATCGTCAGTCCCGCATCGGCAACGATGCTTCTGCCCGGCTCAAACGCTATCTCGGGCAACGTTATGCCGAGCTTTTCCGCGTGAGAGTGCATAAACTCGCCAACCTGCGCTATATTTGTCGCAATGTCAATTTCGGGCTGATCGGCCGTATAGCGAACTCCGTAGCCACCGCCCAAATCAAGCTCGTCGGCAAGGTAGCCCTGAGTTTTCGCAATATGCGCCGTAAAGTCAAGCATGACCTGCGCCGCCCGAATATAAACGTCCGAATCAAAAACCTGCGAGCCAACATGGCAATGGAAGCCGCGAAGCCGAATATTTTCAAGGGAAATCGCGATTTTTGTGATCTCCTCGGCCTGTCCCGTCTCAATGGCTGAGCCGAACTTTGAATCGACCTTGCCCGTGGCAACCGCGGCATAGGTGTGAGGGTCGATGCCGGGGGTCAGGCGAAGAAGCACTTTTTGAACGATTTTACGCGCTCCCGCAATTCTGTCGATGGAATACAGCTCCTCTATGTTGTCGACCACAAAATATCCAACGCCGTTTTCGACAGCGTATTCAATATCAGCATCGGTCTTGTTGTTTGAATGGAAATAAGCCTTCTCCAGCGGAAATCCCGCACGCTTTGCGGTATAAATCTCGCCGCAGGACACCACGTCCGTGCCCATTCCCTCCTCACGCATAATCTCATAAAGACGCTTAAATGAAGCCGCCTTTGAGGCATATAGCACACGTCCGCGCTCACCAAACGCCCCGCGGACTGCCGTGAGATAGGTACGGCAACGCTCCCGTATTCTCTTCTCGTCGTAAAAGTAGCAGGGAGTGCCGTATTTTTCTGCCAGAGGGGTCAGCGTGCGTCCCGCAAAGCAAAGCTCGCCCGTCTCGCGCCTGGACAGATTTTCGCAAATAATCTCTCTTTTATTTTCAGTCACAATCACAATATAAACTCCTAAGTTACAGCATACGAGCACGAAGCTCTTCGGGCGTGAGGACGGAAAGGTCGGCGGGAGCTATGTCGAAGACAGTCTTGCAGCCGAAATTTCCTCTCCTTGCCATACGGTCAACCGCGCGAGCGCAGGCAACCAACACGCTTCCCGTAAATTCGGGGTTTGAATCCAGTGCCAGACGAAATTCAACGGTGTGGCCGTGCTCGCCGTCAAGTCCTGTTTTACCTGTACGGAACACCGAACCGCCGTGAGGCATACCGCCGTGCTTTTCGTTCAGCTCCTCTTGGGTAATGAACGTAACTGTTGTGTCATAGTCCGCAAAATAGTTTGGCATGGTCTTTATTGCCTGTTCGATCCTTGCCTTGTCCGCGCCCTCCTTTGCCACAACGTAGCATTCTCTGCGATGCTTCTGACGGGTTGTAAGCTCCGGGGTCTCGCCGCGGCGAACCGCGTCAACGGCATCCTGAATCGGAACGGTATACTGTCTCGCGTCGGCAACGCCCTCTATCCGACGGATCGCGTCGGAATGACCCTGGCTGATCCCGCGACCCCAGAAGGTATAGTCACCGCCCTCGGGAAGCGCCGCAGACGCATAAAGGCGGGCGA
>CAZISP010000070.1:0-6170 GCA_964541955.1 uncultured Lachnospiraceae bacterium | reverse complement strand
ACTTATGTGCTGTCTGCGCTATGAGCACGAGGCGTATCAGGAGGAGATCAAGCTGATGCCGCCCGTTGATTCTACCGTCAAGACCGAGGATGGCGTTGGTGTCGTTACGGAGATCAACCCCATAGCGGGTCTCGTGAAGGTGAAGATCAATGATAAAGACGCGCCGCCAAAGTATTATGACAAAAAGGTTGTCAAGGTAATAAAGCCCGCAAAAGCTCAGGCTCAGGGGTCGGAGGAGCCCGACGGAAGCAAGTGATTTGTGAATTATCAATAAATTTCAAGGATTTTTCGAAAAAAGGTTGAAATTTTCCGCAAACGTGGTATAATCAATATAATGCACATATGGGAAACCCATACGTGGATTACTAATAAAACAATAATTATTGGAGGAACACTGAAATGGCTTACAAGATCAATGCAGACGAGTGCATCGGTTGCGGCGCATGCGCAGGCGATTGCCCGGTAGATGCTATCTCTGAGGCTGACAGCAAGTTTGTTATCGACGCTGAAAAGTGCATCGACTGCGGTGCGTGCGAAGGAAACTGCCCTGTTGGTGCACCCAAGGCTGAGTAATTCAGTTACATAAGCTGTCGGTTTTGCCGGCGCGCAAAGGGCTGTTGTGCCAAGGCACAACAGCCCTTTGCGGTTTATGAGAGCTTCGGCGGAAGGGAGAGATATAATGCAGGACCTGCGTGAAAATGAAAAAATAACCGAGGTAAATGAAAATCTGCGTCTGATACAGCGCGTGGACGGGCTGACCTTCGGCACAGACGCATTCCTGCTCGCCGCTTTTATGCGGGAGCAGAAAAACGCGGTTGCCATTGACATGGGCGCGGGCACGGGCATAATCTCTTTGCTTTGCCTGAGTCGAGGAAAGCTCGGACACGTTTATTGCGCCGAGGTGCAGGAGCCTTTTGCGGATATAATCGGACGAAACGCCGCGCTGAACGGATTTGAGGACAGGATAACCGTCCTTTGCCGCGACGTCCGCGAGCTTGCCCACAAGGATACGGGAGGCGAGGTTGACGTTGTGTTCTCAAATCCGCCTTATATGCGCACCGACAGCGGAAAACGCAACGAGAAGGATGAAAAATACATCGCGCGGCACGAGGTCTGCGGCGGCATTGAAGATTTTTGCCGTAGCGCGGCGAAAATGCTAAAGCACGGCGGGATTTTCTACTGTGTTTATCGCCCCGACAGGCTCATTGACCTTATATCCGCTCTGCGTATGTCAAGGCTTGAGCCCAAGCGCATGACCTTTGTTTGCGGACGAATTGACAGCGAGCCCTCAATGGTGCTCGTCGAATCAAAGCTGGGCGGTGCGCCCGGACTGCGGGTGACCGAGCCGCTTATTCTGACCGAGCCCGACGGTTCTCAAACCGAGAGGGCAAGACAAATATACGAGAACTGCGATTTTTGAAGCTGTACCGAGAGGTAAAATACATATGAACGAAACGAAAAGGCTTCTCAGCTTTATCCGCCGGGGAGTTGACGATTATGAAATGATACACGAGGGGGACAAGATCGCCGTCGGCGTTTCCGCGGGCAAGGATTCTCTTACCTTACTTGCGGGAATGGCTGAACTGAGACGTTTTTATCCCAAAAAGTTTGAGCTTATCGCCATCACCATCGACATGGGCTTTGAGGGCGCGGACTTTTCTCCCATTCAAAAATTCTGCGACGAGCTTGACGTGGAATATCACATAGTGAAATCCCAGATAGCAAAAATAGTTTTTGACGTGAGAAAGGAAGCAAGCCCTTGCTCGCTGTGCGCGAAAATGAGACGTGGGGCGCTTCACACGGCGGCAAAGGAGCTTGGCTGTACGTCTGTGGCACTTGGACATCACTTTGACGATGCGGTAGACACTTTCATGCTCAATCTGTTCTTTGAGGGCAGAATCGGGTGCTTCTCACCTGTTTCCTATCTTTCAAGAATCGGACTGAACCTTATTCGTCCTCTGGTCTATATGCCCGAAAAGGACGTTAAATATTTTGCGGCGAGAAACGAGCTGCCCGTTATAAAATCCCCCTGTCCCGCGGACGGAAACACCCAGCGGGAGGAGATGAACAAGTTGATCTCCGAGCTTGACAGACAGCACAAGGGCTTGCGATACCGAATCTTCGGTGCCATGCAGCGGGCGGGTGTAGACGGCTTCAAGGAAGCGGGCAGACTCGGCGGCATAAAGGCTTATTCCGAGGAAAATGAGTAAAATAAAACGGCGGTTAAACCGCCGTTTTATTTTATTTTTTATCGTATTCCTCAAGCGCGGAAACGACTTTTCGTCCGAGCATGAGGGCGCGCTCTGCCGTGAACGGTGTGCTGTTTGCCATGAAATACGGTGTTTCAATGGTGAAAGCAAGCTCAGCTCCCGCGTTTGGCGCGTAGTTTTTGAAGCAGGGATTAGTAGATTTGTTCCAGGGATTTTTCGGGTCGTCGGGCATTATATTGTCCGAGGAGCGATGTGGGAGTGTGTCGCCCGTGGCGTGAGCTTCAAGCAGATTTGAAAATTTTTTGATGTTGTCCATGACGCCGTAGTGCGTTATGGGGAAGAACACCGTGTCGTTGGGACCGCCCCAATGCCAGGGCGAGTGGAAGTCAAAGGCATAGCGAATCTTCAAAGTATCACAGAACTCTCTGATTTTTGCGGTGGAAGCGTAAATTGGAGCTTCATTTGGCGAATAATCTCTGTTGTGGTCGTGACCGTTTCGGTTCTTGCCCTGGTCGCCGCGCACCACGCCGTCAAGGTCAACGAAGGGAACGCAGATTATTCTGTATTTGTCGCCGAAGGCCTGAATTATGTTTTCAAGAACGCCCTCAAGCACGTAGCTTCCCGTTGATTCGCAGGCGTGGTGGCGTGAGGTGAGAAGAATCACCTCGTCGCCCTTTTCCTTGTCGATATAGGGCACGTCTCTGCCCCCCTCTGAGGTGCAGAGCTTTTTTATCTCAAACCCACGGGATGCGGCAAATTTGAAGAAACGCTGTGGACGGTAGACCATATCGTGAGCGAAATAGACCTCGTTCTCTCCCTCACCGAAGGTGTAGGAGAAGTGCCGTCCGTCCTTTGAAATTTCGCCCTCGTGCTGCCAATGCCAGTTTTCCAGGTCGTAGCTGACGGAGGCACCGAAATATCCCACTCGGTTGGGGCTTGCAAACTCAAAATCAAGCGTCAGCCCTGCCGCACCCGAAACCTTGATGCACCAGAAAAACCAGTCGCCCACAGTGTCACGCAGGTCGCTGTCAAGGGTGATTTTGTTGCCGTCTATTTTGATTATTCGAGCGTTGCCGCCCTCAAAATCACTTGTTACAGTAAACATATGGAGGTCCTTTCGTCAGTCTGTTTCGTATTTGTCGAGAATTATCTGCCGTCTGATGCGGGGAATATTCATGCTGAATATGCTGTACCCCTCATCGCCGTCATGATTTGCGACCGCCTGAAGCTGATTTTTTGCCCAGACGCCTGCGGAAGTATTTGGAACGCTACGGACGATCTTATCAAGCGCGGGAATTGCGTGCTCGTCAATATGAATGCCGTATCTGTATTCGGACTCGTCGAACGCCGAAATATCAAGGGTTCCATCAATGCATCGGTTTGCGTTGTAGGTGTGGCAAAGCCCTTCAACGTTGCAGAACACAAGAAGGGAAAAAAGAACGAGAAAGACGATAAACAGGGATTTCGTCAGGTTGAAACGCTTTACGAATATGGCGATCACGATGCAGATAAAGACAGCGGCGAGCAGGATTATAAGCCAGCTTGAAAGCACTCTTTTCACGGTCAGCCCGTAGGCGTTGATATACATTATCATTTTTGACAGCGCCGTTGCGATGAGCACAAGTGTAAGCGACGAGAGCACGGTGCAGTAGATTTTGAGAATCAAGGGCGCCTTTTCCTCGCGGCGGCAGAAAAGATAGGAGCATGCCAGCATAATGAGGTTTAGAAACGACACTATGCAAAGCTGAAAGAAGCCCTCGCGGGCGTATTCCGCATAGGTAAAATGCGGGGGTAGCGTGCCCGAAAACGCGGAAATGAAATATTCAAGCTGTGCGAAGAAGAAAATGCAGTAAAGCACGATTACAGGGGTAAGCGCGGCGCAGACCATGGCCGTGGGAGCAAAGCGAGCGGATTTGGCGACCTTTGAGCATTTTTCTCGGTCTATCCCGCGGCCGAACCTGCCCGACGATGCGGAATAGAGCAGTCCGAAGATATACATTGCTACAGGAATGCCCAAAAGGAAGCTGCCTACGTGGCGGAAGATGCCCGAGAGGTCAAATTCGAAGATACCGTCTATTATCCGGCTGAATCCGTGGTCAAAGGAAAGCAGAACTGTTACCGCAACGGTGGGGATCACGGCGATAACAAGGCCGAGAAGAATCCAGAGCAGTGTTTTGCCGACCTTTTTGCCCGCCGCGCTCTTTATCTGACTGCCGCTCTCGAATACCGAGAAAAACGAGCCGAAGGGAAGCACCGTCAGCGCCTTTCCAAGCCCGGGGAGCATATACGAATCAAATGGGGAGCGTTCTTTTTCGCCGTCGAAGGCGGTATAGACCCACAAAACGTAAGCGAAAAAGCTGTAAAGGGTCACGAGGGTCAGAACGGTCTCGTTTGAATTTATAAGGAGACCTATGTTGAGCACAAGTGCGCTGACAGGGAGGGTCAGCCGTGCGCCGCCGACGATGCCGCCCTGCTTTTTTACGTAATAAAAGGTGACACCGTAGCATACGAGCGTGAACAGGAACATTCCCACGGGATATTCGGCGGGGCTCCTCGCAAGCATCATAATATAGCCCAGAAGAACAGATATCCATGCGAATATCACGTCGGTTTTACCGTATTCCGTGCGGGGCTGTGGGGGCGTGTCGTTGACGGGAGTGAATTGGTATGGTGTTTGGGATTGGTTTGTGCTGTTATTCATGTTTCAGTCCTCCAAATCCGCCTCGGAGTATTCGTATTCGAGAATATCCGCAGGCCGGCAATTGAGAATCCTGCATATTTTATCAAGGGTTGAAAAGCGAATAGCCTTTGCTTTTCCCGTTTTGAGGATAGACAGGTTTGCGGGGGTTATCCCTACCCGCTCGGCAAGCTCGGAAAGGGAGATCTTCCGCTTTGCCATCATTACGTCAAGATTAACTATTATCATTTTTGCACCTCACACCGTAAAGTCGTTTTCTGCTTTTATCTCGGTCGCTTCAGCGATGACTGAGCGCACCACCAGCATCAGCGTTCCGAGCAGGAGCGCCGCAAAGCAGAGGACTGCCGCCAGAATAAAATAACGGGAGAGAACGGCAAAAACGACCGCCTCAACATATATGCAGGCGGATAAAATGCCGATGAGACGAGTGGAGGAGCGTGTGAAAATGAGACCGCGACGGACATTTGCGAGAAGCAGGAGAAGCCCTGCGATTGCCGCGTATACGGGAACGAGCGCCGCGTAGAGCAGGGCAAGCACGGGCGTTTTGTGGGTGCTTATGTAATTTGCGTTGCCGCTGCTTATGTGTTCGAGGTAAAAATCGAGGATCGCGGGAAGAAATACAGTCATGGCAACGACCAGCAGTGCCGTTAATGCGGTCATTGATATCGCGATGACGGAGGCGAAGCTTATCTTCTTTGTTTGATCTTTCATTTTCGTATTTTCCTTTTCGACAAAATTTGTTCGTGACTGCATTTTACCATGAAAAAATGCGTTTGTCAATAGTTTTTTATCGAAAAACAATAAAAATTTATCAAAAAGAAGAAATCGGCTTTCCGTCGGCATCAAATTGAGCATAATATTTTTCGGCTGCCAGCTCTATGGCGCGGCGTTTGAGACGGAACCCGCTGGTGCGGCTGATTCCAAGAAGCTCGGCGCATTTTTCGACCGAGTTTCCCCGTATGTAGTGATAATATAGAAGTAATTTGCAATTGTTGTTGTCAAGCGTCGTGATGAATTTTCGGACGTTGAACATTTTTGAGCGCAAAAGCACCTCGTCTCCGCCCGGGAGCATGAGAAATCCGTCTCCCTGACTTTGGGCGCCGAAATATTCTCGCTCGTAGGCGAGCATCTCGATCATCTTTTTATTCATAAGGTAGCTCTCAAGAAAATTTTTAACGTCGGCATTCTTGCCCGTGTTGCTGCATTGCATTGGCGTATCCTCCCTCAGTCGGCGTAAAAGCCTAAGGCTGAGATAAGCTCAC
>CAZISP010000069.1:0-6181 GCA_964541955.1 uncultured Lachnospiraceae bacterium | reverse complement strand
GAATCTCATGTGGGGAAACAGCAGCTTCAGGCGCGCCGAAGCTTCGGCGAAGGTTGATTTGAGAAGCTCGGGATCAAGATCCGTGCCAAGCAAACCCGAATGGGGGGTAAAGCAGACCACGTCCGTTCCCTCGCTTTTTGCAAGCTGAGCCATTTGAATCATTTCTTTTACCGTCTGCGCGCCGTCGTCAACCCCTGCAAGCATGTGGCAGTGGATGTCCGCAAAACCAAGGCTGTCAATATTCATCGGGCGATTATTCAATCTCAGCTCAAATCCTCTCTGTTTTTTTACGGCACGGCGCAGGGAGCTAAATCCAACCTCTGCTCGAAAGAACAGCATACGCCATGATATATATTTTCATTTCATTATATCACGCTTTCATTCGTTTTTCAAGTGGTAAATATAAAAAAACGAAATATTTTTATTTTTTCCCTGTATTGACAAAAATCGCGTTTTATGATATATTAAATTGAATAGATGTCGGGAGGAGCGCCGCGTCATTTGCGGACGCGATCCCGCTTCAAGCCCGAAAATAAGAAATGATCTGCCGTTGGCGGTCTAAAATAAAAATACTCGGGAGGAGTTAGAATGAGAACTTTTTTGAAGAAAACGTTATCTGTTTTCCTTTGCCTTACGTTCCTTGTGGGATGTATAATCCCCGTGGCGGCGGAAACGAAGAAATTTGACGACGTTAAGGAAAGTAACTGGTTTTACGGTTACGTAACCTACATGGCAGGAAAAGAGGTTATCGTGGGAGATGCGGGCACAAGTCTCTTCAGACCCGGCGATAACGTAAAGCGCAACGAGTTCATCAAGATGATCAACTGCGTTTTCGGACTTACCGAAGAAGCAGACGTGACGTTTACCGATGTTCCCGCAACGTCCTGGTACGCTAAGTATTACAGGGCGGCATACAAGCAGGGATATCTCCAGCGTGCGTTCGGCAACACCGTATATCAGACCCCCACAAAGGATCTGACCCGCGAAGAGGCGGTTGCGCTTCTCATGGCATATATGGATCCCGATATTGATATTTCGAACCAGACGCTTTCATTTACGGATGCAAGCTCCATCAACGCAAATTATAAGGATTTCGTTGCTCAGTCCGTATATCAGGGAATCGTTATAGGCTATGACGACAATACCTTCAAGCCCACAAAGACTCTGACACGCGCAGAGGCTGCAAAGATTCTTTGCGTTGCGGCAGGAACCATCCTTGGCAGCGGCACCGCTGAAAAGGCTGAAACCGAGAACAGCGCAAATGTTGTGATCAACGGAAACGGCGTAACCCTTAATTTCAACGTTGACGGCGACGTTATTATCACGGAGGCTGTCAGCGGTAACGTAACCATCAAGAACGCGGTTGTAAACGGAACCGTTTACATTCGCAGCCAGGGCACCGCAAACATCACGCTGACAAACTGCAAGATCGCTGACGTCGTGGTTGAGAGCAACTCTGCGGTAATGCTCTCAGGCGGAACGACCGTTACCGATTTTACGAACGAGGGCACCAATATAATCGGCATGAACGGTGCTTCCGTCAAGAATTTCACCGTTGCGGCGACCGCAAAGGACTGTAAGCTTCTTGCCGAGGGCAACGCAAACGCGGTTGAAAACTACGCGATCTATGCCACGGGCTTTAACAGCGCGGTTCTTCACAGCGGAAGCATTACGTTCGGCACGGGCATTACGGCAACCATTGCAGGTAAGGAATACAGCGGCTCGGGCTTTGTTGCGAATTCACTGCGCACGAGCTGGAGCGGCGGCGAGGAGTACATACACTACACCTCCGTAAACGACGGTTACGTTGATTACTTCTATTCCAAGAGCTCGACCGTAACTTCAAGTACGTTTGCCAACCTTTACAACGCAACGTCGAGCACACTCAAGGCTACAAAGACGGTAAGCGTCGGACAGTCGGTAAACGAGAAGACCATTCAGGCGGCCATTGACTATAAGTATCTTGTAATCGCCTTCCGCACAAAGGATGGTAAGTACGACGGCGTCAAGGCGATCAACCGTGAGCTTGAGCTTTACGGCATCAGCGGAGATGTGACCGCGGCATACGCCTCCGGCGGCTTTAAGGTAAGCTTTACCGTTGGTATCAACGACACCGCGCACAGCGGCTGGAAGGCTTATTATACCTTTACCGACAACAAGAATCTCAGTGCTGCCGATATCAATAACATATCTCTCTACAAGACCATCACAAGCGGCACCGTCTTCACTGAGGCGGATGCCGAGGGCAAGAAATATATTGCCGTATTCATTTACGAGAACGGTATAGTTCACGAGCCCAAGACTGCGGAGATCCCCGTGTTCTATAACGGCTTCACGTCGGCTCCCACCATTACCATAAACGGCGACGATAAGGAAGATACTCTCTCCTATGCGCTTCCCGGCTCCGGTAAGATCAAGTATTTCTATGCCAAGGAACTCAAGGAAAACTATATAAAGAACGAGACCACCTTTGGCAACGAGTACAATGCCATCAACGCCGCCTACAAGGGTGAGATCACGGTATACAGCTCCGGCTCAAAGACCGCAAATCTCAAGAAGGCAAGTGCCGTTGAGGGCTACAATTACGTAATTCTTTGCGTTGCGGGTTATGATCCCGTTTACGTCACGAGAATGTATTCCGGCACAGGCTTTGCCGACAGCGGCGCGCCTATAGCTTACGAGATCGGCAACAACAGAGCAATTGCGTTTACTCCTGCCGTTGATTGCACTCTCAAGTATATGTACGTGGATTCCGTCCAGTCGTTCTCCTCTCGCGGATTTGCCGAGCTTTACGCAAAGGCAGAGGTGAAGGGTCAGATCGATAGCTGCTCCAAGGATAAGGCAGTATTCGCTGATCTGAAGACCGACGTAAAGGCGACGAAGTATCTGGCAATAATGCTCACCAGCAACGGAGTTGACTACCAGCCTGTCTGCATCACTCTCATGGATCCCGGTACGGGCGTTAAGTCCGCAACCTTCTCCGCAGACATTATTGCGGAAGCCCTCAAGTTCACGGGAACTCATAACTTCGGAAGCAACGTGGCCGTTTCCTATGAGGCTTTCTACGTAAACTCCGACAGTATCGCGCAGACCGCGTACATCAACCAGATGAAGGCCGCAACGTCGAACGCTCTCGCAAACAATCTGTATGATCTGGCAAAGGCTCTCAACGAGGGCTTTACTATCGATGCTGACGGCAATGCGGTCGGCGGCAGACTTCCTACCGATAAGGAAAAGGAAATTGCTATCCGCCTTGTTATAAACGGCAAGTATTATCTTACACCCTTCGTTCTGACTATTTCCAAGTTTGACTACGGCTTTGACAGCACGACGGTCAGCATCAAGGAAAACAGCGGCAGAGAGAACATCACTCTCACTCTTGAGGAAGCGGGAACAATCAAGTATTACTACACCAACACCGCTCCCGCGAATTCTACGGCATTTGAAGCTGCTTATAAAAACGCTATTTACAGCGGTTCCGAGACCGTTGAAGTTGCCGGACAGATGACAATGGGAGAGAATCATGTTTACGCTCTCGCGGGCTATAAGTATATTGCGTTCATGTTCACTGACAAGGACGGCAAGCAGCGCACTCCTCAGATATTCATCAGAACAGGCTCTAACGCCACGGGTGTCAAGAGCGCAGAGGGCAGAGTTCTTGAAAACGGAGGCATCGAGATCGTATACGAGTTGATCGATGTCTTCGACGTAGCTAACGTCACACCGGTTATTTGCTACATGACCTCCAAGACCAAATTGACCTCCATTGATCTTGATAACTTCACGAACTTCAAGGCTTTGAACGGCTCAACAGGTACGGACGGTCTGATCAACATCGGCTACAACAATGCTAAAGACGTAAATTACGTTTACATTGTAGTCGGCGTTAAGCGCGGAACGACGGTTGATTACAAGTTCCTCCCGTATGAGGTTGTAATTCCTCGCACCAACGCATAAAAAAATACGGTCACCGCTTTTGCGGTGACCGTTTCCTTTTCCAAATAAAAAATCCCGCCAACAGCGGGATTTTTTTACGGTATATCGTCGACCTCGGGCAGCTCAAGCTGTGGGAGAACTTCTGAGAGGGGCTCGTCCTCGGCCTTGGGTTGGGAGGGCACGGTCTCGGCTTCATTTTCCTCCTTGACCGTCTCGGGAACGGCGGGAACGTCGTCCAAGGGGTCAAGCTCGACCTGTGGCAACTGCTTTGCACGCTTTGGAATACGCTTTACGGGGTCATAAACGAAGCCTCTGCATAGGTGACCTGCGGTAACGACACCTTTTTTCTCGCACAGAACGTGCTCGCCGCCTGCCAGAGGTGTTGCCCGCTCGCAGTACGCGCAAATCTTGTCAAGTTCGTATTTGTCTTTCTTTCTCATGCTGTTAAACTCCGCTCCGCCGTCCTGCGGCTGAAATCATTTATCATCATCAGTATTATACAACATTTTTTCGCAAAAATCAACAAGAAAAATAAATCGGCATAAAAAAAGCGGCCGTCGCATAGAATTCAGTGAATAAAAAGCCGCGGCGCGGCGGAACGGAGCGACGAAAATGAACAAAAATCCACTTGAATTTATGCTCTCTCCCGAGATCTCGGGAGAAGCGGGCGCAGAATACAGAACCTGCTTTATGACGCGGGACGTTTTGACCGAACTCTCGTCCGATTTCACTCTGCCCGATTACTATCCGGAGATCAGAAAGCTTCTGCGGATAGAGACGAACGTCTCGCCCGCGGGACGGTATATCGGCGGCGGGGCGGTTGAATTTTCGGGAAGAGTAGATTACGATATGATCTACACTGCCGCGGACGGGGCCGTGGTGTGCGCCCCTTTGGGCAGTGACTTTTCCTTTGAGGTTCCCGTCAGCCGCCCCGAAGGCGCGCTTGAATCCGAGATGATCGAGGCCGTGGCGGACAGCGAGGCGGAAAATGTCAGCGGGCGGGTGATATCGCCACGGAAGCTGAATATCAAATGCCGCCTGCGCTCAAGGGTCAGATGCTACTGCGCCTCAGAGTATGCGCCGAACGTTTCGGGCGGGCAGAGAATCGAGCGGCTTACCGAGGAGATCGTCTGCGCCGACAGCCGCAGATACGTAGGTGAGGAGCTTTCCCTATCGAGTGAAATTCCCTGTGACACCGAGGAGCTTTTCCCCCTTTACGGGCATGCCGCGGCGGAAATAAAGGAAATTTCCGTTGCAGGCGGGCTGGTTTCGATTGCGGGTGAGGCACATATGAATATTGCTTGCCGAGAGCGAGGCGAGACGAAGATGATTTGTGAGAATCTGCCTTTTTCGTGCGAGATCGAGACCGATACTCACGGTGACAGTGCATCGGAGGAGCTTTGGACCGCGTTTCCGTACGTTACAGAAACCGACGTTTCTCTTGAGGACGGTAAAATCAGCGCACGGGTGACGCTCGTTTGTCATGCCGACCTTCACCGCAACTCTCAATTGACCGTTCTTCGGGATATTTATTCCGTTGTCGGTGAGGAGAGCGTTACCACCGAGCCTCTTGACTATCAGGTTGCTGTTGCGGCGGGGTGTGAAACGCTGAAGATGCGCCACGAGCTTCGACCCGGCAATATTCAGCTCAGTGACAGCAGCAGAGTGGTTGATTCGGGTGCTTCGGCAAGCATTGACGGCTGCACCTTTGAAAACGGAAAGATAAATCTGACGGGCAAGTGCCGTGTGACTGCCGTCGTCGAATCGTCGGGCGATTTTTCCGTTCTGGAAGAAACGGTTCCGCTCAGTCTTTCGGTGTCGCCGATCCATCGCCCCGAGGGTGAGCTTGGTTGCGCCTGCCGCGCCACCGTCTGTTCTCTTGGGTGTGTCCTCGAAGGGGGCGCCGTAAAGCTTTCAGGTGACGTTTACCTCTCATACGCGGCATATGACCGCAGAAGCGTGGAGGCAGTCAAGGGCGCGAGCTTCAGGGAGTCCGTTGCGTCGGACGGCGGAATAATCGTTTGCTATCCTCCCTTTGGAGAAACCCTGTGGGGGGTATCAAAGAGATACCGCGTGCCCCTGTCATCGGTTGCGGCGGCAAACGATCTGCCCCTGTCGGCACCCTCAAGCCCACTGCCCGCAAGCGTTAAATACATGATAATCTGCAAGTGAATGAAAAAACCGTAGAGAATGCGCTGTTGTTCTTAACGGAGAATTTTAATTTCCTTACATTCGTGTTAAGAAC